>JAZSJE010000048.1:0-5347 GCA_045534135.1 Eubacteriales bacterium | reverse complement strand
ATTATAGACGAGGGTTCCACCGAAATCGATGAAAGAATGATAGGTGAAGCGGATCTTGTGATCTTCGCACTATATCCTCACGTATTCGTGGAGTGGATAGAGAAAAATCAGGGACTTCTCAAAAGCGGAGCGCTTATCACCGACGTAACCGGTGTAAAGAGAAGCATAGTATACAAAATTCAGGAGATGCTTCGTCCTGACGTAGAATTTGTTGCGGCTCACCCTATGGCTGGACGCGAGGTATCGGGTGTCGAGAACAGCACAGAAAGGATGTTTGTCGGTGCAAACTATATAGTAACTCCAACAGAAAAGAATACTCCCGAGGCTGTGCAGACCTGTATTGAGCTTGGAAGGCTTCTCGGATTTTCCAACGTAACCACTCTTTCTCCCGAGGAACATGACGATATGATCGGCTTCCTTTCCCAGCTTACACACTGTATTGCTATCACGCTGATGACCTGTAATGACAAGGAAAATATGGAAAAATTTACAGGTGATTCTTTCCGTGACCTTACTCGAATAGCAAGGATCAACGATCTTATGTGGAGTGAGCTGTTTGTTGAAAACAAGGATGTGCTGATCGACCAGATGAATTTGTTTATAGATAAATTCAATAGCCTGAAGGATATGCTTGAGGCAGAGGATATTGAGGGGATGAGAGCGATGATGCGCCATTCCACAGAGCGCAGAGCTTTGTTTGATAAGAAATGAGGATAGCGCGATGATAAGAATGGCTAAGGAAAAGGATATACCGAAGATCAGCGATCTGCTGTTACAGGTTTGTCTTGTTCATCACAAGGGAAGACCTGATATCTTCAAGGTAGGAAGAAAATACTCTGAGGATGAGCTTAAAGAAATCCTGTTGGATGAAAGGCGTCCTATACTTGTTGCAGTCGATGAAAATGACGAGCTTGAGGGGTATTGCTTCTGTATCTTTCAACAGCATATTGACAACTCTGTATTGACTGATATCAAGACATTGTATATTGATGATCTGTGTATAGACGAGAGCCTACGTGGAAAGCATATAGGCAAAGAGCTTTACGCATCTGCGGTCAAGCTCGCAAGAGATAGCGGATGCTATAATCTTACGCTTAATGTCTGGAGCTGTAACGAATCGGCACTTCGCTTCTACGAAAAATGCGGACTTGTTCCTCAGAAGATCGGCATGGAGCTGATATTGAACAAGGGAGAATAAGATGTACTTTGACGATTTGAAGATCGGAATGTCAGTAGACACTGCGCCCGTTGTTATTGAAAAAGAAAAGATGGTAGCTTTTGCTCGCGAATATGATAATATACCGCTTCACACCGATGAAGAATACGCAAGCAAAACACCGTTTGGGAGGCTGATAGCTCCCGGAGTAATGTCTTTTGTATCGGTCTGGGCAAAATATCTTGAGGTTGACTTTTTCTGTGAGGAGCTACTTGCTGGAAAGTCTACTAAGATAGAATGGCTCAAGCCTGTATATGCAAATGACGTTCTTAGCGGAAAGGCTACTATTACAGGACTTTTAAAGAGAAGCACGAAAAACGGATTGGTTGAGGTAACAATAAAGGTATATAATCAAAACGGGGAGCTTGTTCTCACGAATGTTACCGAGGCTATCGTAAAATGCAGAATGCAGTAGTACAACCAAATTTTATAAAAAAATTTCAAAAAACTATTGACAAATCAATTTTTTAGTGCTATAATCAGTGACAAATTTGAATATCACAAAAACGACTGTGATGAAGAGGGTCGGAGCGTTACGCTTACAGAGAGTTGTCGGTTGGTGCAAGACAATGGCGGAGCATTCCGTATGACCTATCCCTTCTGAGTCGAAGGACCGAACGGCGTATGCTGAGTAGACTCCTTCCGTATTGCTGCGTTAAGGCAAAGGACTTGTCAGAGTCCGGTAAGTGACGGAATTTTCCGTAATTTGAGTGGTACCGCGGGTTGATAACTCGTCTCAAGGGTTTTCTTTTGAGGCGAGTTTTTGTTTTATTCAAATTAGTAACCATTAACCTAAAAATATTGGGATCGAAAGGAGACAAAACAATGGATTACAGTTTGAAAGAGGTCGCAGGAAGAATCAAGGATCTGCGAGAGGCAAAGGGATATACTCCCGAGGAGCTTGCTAAGCTTACAGGTGTATCGGTCGAGGATTACGTATTGCTCGAAAAGGGTGAAACAGATTTCAGCTTTACCTTTATTTACAAGTGCGCAAAGGCTTGCGGAGTCGAGGTCGTTGACCTGCTCGAGGGAAGAAGCACCACACTTACCTCTTTTGCGATCACAAGAAGGGGAGAGGGACTCAAGATATTAAAGCAGCACGGTGTTGAGTATAACAATCTTGCTCCAAAATTCAAGGAAAAGCTTGCAGAGCCTTTCTTGGTCAAATTTCCGTATCTTCCCGAGGAGCAGAATGCTCCTATTAAGCTTAACTCTCATAATGGTCAGGAATTTGATGTTATCGTTAAAGGTTCGCTTAAGGTTCAGGTCGGAAATCACGTGGACGTCCTTAACGAAGGAGATTCGATCTTCTATAACAGCCTTATTCCTCACGGTATGATCGCCGTAAGTGAAGGTGGATGCGAGTTTCATGCGGTAGTGCTTAACCCTCAGGACGGCATGGTAAGCGAGGAATATCCCGAAGCTCCATTTGTGGTAGCTAAGTCAGCAGTGATGTCGGATAAGAAAACTACAGTTGCAGATAACTTTGTTGAATCATATTACGATGAAAACGGTGTATTTAACGGCATCAGCTTTAAAAATGATGATAAGTTTAATTTTGCCTTTGACTGTGTTGACGCGATCGCGGAAAAGACTCCTGATAAGCTTGCGATGATGTGGGTAGCTAATGATAAGAGTGACCGCAGATTTACGTTCAGTGATATGAAGAAATATTCGTCAAAGACAGCCAATTATTTTGAGTCGTTAGGAATCAAAAAGGGCGATACAGTGATGCTCGTCTTAAAGCGTCACTATCAGTTCTGGTTCTGTATGCTAGCGCTTCATAAGATAGGTGCTATTGCAATTCCCGCTACCAATCAGCTTGTAGAGCACGATTTTGCCTACAGATACAAGGCAGCAAAGGTTAAGGCTATCGTATGCACGGCAGACGGAGAGGTTTCAAAAGAGGCTGAAAAGGCAGCTGAAGATTTCCCTGGAATGATCAAGATATTAGTTGGTGGTAAAAAGGAAGGCTGGAATGACTTCAATGTTGAAATGGAGCGCTTCAGTACACACTATTACCGAACAGAGGGCAGCCCGTGTGGAAACGATCCCATGCTTATGCTGTTTACATCGGGTACGACAGGATATCCCCGTATAGCGACCCATTCATATAAATATGCCTTGGGTCATTATCCGACAGCTAAGCATTGGCATAATGTAAATCCTGACGGATTACATTTTACCATCTCGGATACAGGCTGGGGAAAGGCGCTTTGGGGCAAGCTATACGGACAGTGGCTCTGCGAGGCAGGCGTATTTACCTATGATTTTGACCGTTTCCATTCGGAGGATATTTTGCCGATGTTCGCAAAATATCACATCACAACCTTCTGTGCTCCACCTACTATGTATAGATTTTTCATCAAGGAAGATCTGTCCAAGTACGATCTGTCATCTATCGAATACGCTACGACAGCAGGCGAAGCTCTTAATCCCGAGGTGTTCAACCAGTTCAAGAAGGCAACGGGACTTACTATAATGGAGGGCTTTGGACAGACAGAAACTACGCTTTCTATCGCCAACTTTGTAGGATCTACACCTAAGATCGGATCAATGGGTAAGCCCAGCCCGCTTTATGACGTTGTTGTTCTCGATCCTGACGGTAATGAATGTAAGACGGGTGACACGGGTGAGATCTGTATCCGTACAAAGGATCACAGTCCTTGCGGACTTTTCATCGGATATTACCTTGATGAGGAAAAGACCCGTGAGGTTTGGCATGATGGATATTATCATACGGGTGATCAGGCAACTATGGACGAGGATGGATATCTTTGGTATGTTGGACGTATTGATGACGTTATCAAGTCGTCCGGATATCGCATAGGTCCGTTTGAGATCGAAAGCGTGATCATGGAGCTTCCTTACGTTCTGGAATGCGCTATTACCCCTGTACCCGATGAGGTGTATGGGGAGATAGGCAAGGCTACGATAGTGCTTGTAAAAGGAACTGTTGGTACGGATGAACTCAAAAAGGAGATCCAGGAGTACGTTAAAACGCATACGGCACCCTATAAGTATCCCAGAATAGTTGAGTTTGTAGATGAGCTTCCCAAGACGATCAGCGGTAAGGTAAGACGTGTAGAGATCCGTAAAAACGATTTGGAAAAAATGAAAAAGTAACTAAAAAACAAATGCCCTCGTTCTGTTTTTGAGCGAGGGCACTCAGACTTTCAAAATAGTTTATTTTCAGTTTATAGATAGGCAATATAATAATAACAATAATCTGGATGAGGTGAAACAATGTTCCATATTCTTGTGGTAGATGACGATAAAAATACCAGAATGTATTTTGATGCTCTGCTCAAAAACAACGGTTATACTGTAAGTGTCGCGGAAAATGGTGAGAATGCTCTTGAAGTAATGGACAGAGAGCATATCGATCTCGTTGTTCTTGACATTATGATGCCGAAAATGGACGGATACGAGTTTACCAAAACCTTGCGCGAGGGCGATAACAATTTGCCCATTCTTATGGTTTCTGCCAAGCAGCTTGCCATAGATAAGAACAGGGGATTTGCCGTTGGTACAGACGATTATATGACAAAGCCTGTTGATCAGGACGAATTTTTATACCGAATCAAGGCATTGTTGCGCCGTGCTAAGATAGCAAATGAGCGTAAGATAGTTTTAGGCGATGTTGTTCTTGATTACGATTCACTGACTGTAACAAGAGGTGATGAGGTGCAGGAGCTTCCGCAAAAGGAATTTTTACTTCTTTATAAGCTTTTGTCTTTTCCGGGGAAGATATTTACACGTATTCAGCTTATGGACGAGATATGGGGCGCCGACAGTGAGACCGGATGGGAGACAGTTACTGTTCACGTCGGAAGACTTCGCAAGCGATTTGAGGGATGGCAGGAATTTGAGATAGAGTCAGTTCGCGGACTTGGATATAAGGCGGTAAAAAAGATATGAGAAGGCAAACTAGGCAAAGAGTAAAAAGACGCAAAGAAAGAACGCTAAGAACGTCATTAACCCTCGCCTTTTCGATTTTTGTGTTTGCAATACTTATTGCGGCTATTCGTCTGACAGCATTTGGACTATGGTTGCTTACAATTTTGAATGCTTACGAAGACGCCGACGGTGATCTCCAGCTTGGATTGGTAATCCTGTTCATGCTGCTTA
>JAZSJE010000075.1:0-8554 GCA_045534135.1 Eubacteriales bacterium | reverse complement strand
GACCTGTGTCAGCGCTCAAAGTTAGGCAACAACAAATTCCCATGAATGAAGTTCTTTTGCTTACTTTTCTTTCAAGAAAAGTAAGAGAAAAGTAAGAAAAAATCATCTTTTTATTCTTACCAGGCGGGACGTTGCGCTTTTAAGCGATTCTACAAGTGCGTCTATATCGTCCTTTCCGTTATATTCCGAAAGGCTGATGCGCAGAGAGCAATCCGCTTGCGCGGGAGTAAGTCCAAACGCTATCAGCGCCTCGCTCGGCTTGCCTGCCGAATGTGAGGAGCATGCGGATCCGCTTGAAACGAATATTCCGTCTGCCGACAGAAAATGCAACGCGGTCTCGCTCTTGATGCTCGGCAAGGTAATGTTAATTATATGGTCGACTCTCTCCTTTAGAGGAGTATTGATCCTTATGCCATCAATTTCCAAAAGGCGTTCTCTGGCGTATGAATAAAGCTCCTTCATTTTCTTAATATTCTCAGCAAATCTGGTCTTGATATCGGCAACTGCCGCACCAAACGCCGCTATTCCCAGCACGTTCTCGGTACCCGACCGAAAGCCCTTCTCCTGACCGCCTCCATTAAGAAATGCCACTATCTTTTTCTTTTTTATGATATCAGCCGACACGTAGAGTGCTCCAATCCCCTTAGGCGCATGCACCTTATGTCCGCTGATGCTTACAAGATCGGCGCCAAGCGAGGTCGGACTGAACGGCAGCTTCATAAATCCCTGAATAGCATCGCAGTGCGTTATAGCCTCGGGATATCTCGTCTTTATTTTTGCAAAAGCCGATCTCACGTCATAAAGCGCACCCGTTTCGTTGTTTACCAGCATGAACGAGGCAAGGAATATCCTCTCGCTCATAGCATTCTCTATGGCATCAAGATCAAGCACTCCACCCTTTGTGGGTATCTGCACGACCTCAAAGCCCTCTCTTTGCAAAAGCGCCGCGGTATTCTTGGTGGCAGGATGCTCCGAGTCACTTATAAGCACTCTTTTTGCCTCTCTGCGCTCCTTTGCCCACGCGCTTCCCATAAGAGCAAGCGCCGTAGCTTCGGTGCCGCAGGACGTAAAAATCAGCTCTCCCTCTCGCGCCCTTACACCGAGTGCCGCAAGCACCTGTGCCCTTGCGTCTTTTATGATCGTCTCCGCCCTTTGCCCAAGGCTGTGAAGCGAGGACGGATTGCCGTAAGCATCAAGGCACTCC
This sequence comes from Eubacteriales bacterium, assembly GCA_045534135.1. Taxonomy (GTDB): domain Bacteria; phylum Bacillota; class Clostridia; order Oscillospirales; family CAG-272; genus HGM12713. The sequence continues at coordinate 7,350 of JAZSJE010000075.1, read as the reverse complement.
TCGATCCTGGAGCGTGCCGCACCCGAAAGCGGTGTTGTCGCGCTGTTGTCAAGATATATCTCTTTGTTCGCCATTTTCAAAATTACTTAAAGCTGCAATTCTTAAGCATCTTCTCAAGATCGGCAAGGTTAGCGTCATAGCTGTCGCCAAACGACGTATAGGTTATAGTGTAGAACATTCCGTTGTAGTAAAGCACTGTCTGAGACATCTTATATTTGATCCCCGCTCTGCTTACCTCGAAAACAAATGTCTTCGCGTTCTTTTCATCGGCATCGTCGGTAACCGTATTTATGTGCAACTCCTGCTCACTAAGACGCTTATACGTGTCAGGATCACCGAGCTCCTTCTCGTACTGCTTCTCGCAAAGGCTAAAATACTCATCGACTGTCATCTCGTATCCCGTAAGGAAGCAGGTAACGCTCACGTTAGTCTTTCCGTCAGCGCTGGTAGCCGCGGTCATTTTGTCGGAAAGATCGGTCGTCCAGGAGTTAGGAACGTAAAATACGTACTCGCCGCCCTCAAAGGAAGCCTTCTTCATTCCCTTGGGCGCATCCTCATCAACAACCGTGTTATCCGCCTTTTCGGGCTTTCTGAGGACAAACTCGGTCTTTATCTGCGCAATGGTCGTTTCGTAGCTCTTGTATCTTCCCGCTACGCAGTAGAAGCTGAGCAAAATAACCTTTCCCTCGTCATTGAGCGCGTAGTACTGAGTAACGGTCATCTTCACGTTGTTCTCTCCCGCGGCGCGCTTAAATTCGAACTGATACTTTATGGCATTCTTTTTAGCAAGTGATTCCTTAGTGCTGTATGCAGTTTCCTCATAATCGGCATAGATGCTCGAATATTGCTTTTTTACGTTTTCAACGTAGGTCTCAAGGTCCTCCGTATTAAGTGTATAGCATCTTGCGCTTACAAATGCCGCGTCGCTCATTACGTATGCCGAGGATATACCGCTGTCACGGTTATCGCTCCAGTCACCGGGCACGTAAAGCGTAAAGGGATCTCCCTTCCTTGTGACCGAATACATTCCGTCGGGAGCTCCATCCTCCGCCTTCGAGCAGCCCGCAAAGCAGAGCAGACAGAATACTATAGCAAAAAAGCAGGATAATATTTTTCTGGTCATTTCTTTTCCTCTTTCCAAAGTTTTCATATTACTAACTATAATATCAAATATTATTGTTAATATCAAGCCTTAAATTGTTAATTTTTAAAGCTCTCCTACAAGCTTCTTGAAATATCTTCCCCTCTCGGCAAAATTTTTAAATCTGTCGAAGCTTGCGCTTGCGGGAGATAGCAGCACGCATCCACCCGCACATGCCAATGACGAGGCTGTTTTTACGGCATTCTCAAACTCCCGCTCGTAAACGACCGTCAATTTTTCTGGAGAATAGTGCTCATATTCCTCGAGCGCCTTCATTATCTTAGGCGCGGTAGCACCCGTAAGCACAACGGCACGCGCCGAGGCGCAAAGGCTTTTGGCTAATGGAGCGTAGGAAAGATTTTTATCATATCCTCCGCATATCACCACCACGTCGCGCCCGTCAAGGGCTGACAGCGCCGCCGCCGTTCTTGTGGGTGAGGAATCTATCGAGCTGTTATAGTAATCAACACCGTCAAGCGTTCTTACAAGCTCAAGTCGATGCTCAACTCCGCCAAAGCTCTGTGCGACCTCCTCCCACACCGACGGTAAAACGTAGCCGTATGTGAGCGAGATGGCGGTCATATAGTTTTCCACATTGTGTCTGCCTGGCAGCAATATTTTCGAGCAATCAAGCACGCGCGTTACACTCTCACCGTCAAAAAAGCATATTGCTCCGCTTTCAACATAGGTCAGTCTTGCGCCCACGGGTATATCGCAGGGCTTTTTTGTAGAGGAGAAAAAAATTATCTCCCTGTCGCCCTCAAGAAGAAGACGCTTGCCGAATGCCTCGGTCACGGGTGAATCGGCATTAAGCACGACTCTTTTTGTTTTCTCTCCAACGATATTGAATTTTGCCCTCGCGTATTCCTCCTCTGAGGTATGCCAATCAAGGTGATTTGGCGACACGTTGGTTATCGCCACACATTCGGGAGCGTCACCGAGCGTTATAAGCTGAAAACTTGACAGCTCAAGCACCGCAAAGTCGCTCTCGCGCATTTGATCGACCTTATCAAGCAACGGTGTGCCTATGTTTCCGCCGACAAATGTGCGACCAACGCTCTCGAGAAATTTTCCCGTAAGCGTCGTTGTTGTGGTCTTGCCGTCACTTCCCGTAATTCCAAAGGTCTTGGCTCTCGTAAGCGAAAGAAAGCTCTCCATCTCCGAGCTAAGGATCGCTCCGCGCTCGAGCGCATCCAAAATTCCCTTTTTGTCCGGACGGATGCCGGGAGAGCGGAATATCACGTCAGCGTCTATTTTATCAAAGCAATTCTCGCCGCAAACAAACTCCACACCGCTCTGACGAAGCGCCTCGGCATCCTCGCCGATCTGTTGTGGGGTCTTTTTATCGTAAACGGTTATTTTTATATCCTTCAGGCTAAGCAGCAGACGGACCAGTGGAAGATTTGACACTCCCAGCCCCAGGATCGCGCATTTTTTGCCCTCTAAATTTTCAAGCACTTGCATACCCCCAATACCTATCTCGTTATGTATCTAAGCTTTCAATTCCTATTATATATCTTTATCTCATTTATTTCAAGCATTAGCGCATAAATTTTAACAAAAGTCTAAAAAACCCCTTTTCAAAGCGCGAAAATTTTGGTATAATATAAGATGTATTATAATGTATATTTTACTTTGGAGGCAACATGGCAAAAAAGGAAACTGCACCTGCCAAATATAACGACCAAAGCATAAAGGCGCTTAAGGGCGCCGACCGTGTGCGTAAGCGTCCCGCCGTTATCTTCGGCTCGGACGGTCTTGAGGGATGTGAGCACTCCTTCTTCGAAATACTCTCAAACTCGGTCGATGAGGCAAGAGAGGGACACGGAAGCGAAATTCTGGTCACCGCATATAAGGATCTCTCCATCTCGGTCGAGGATAGAGGACGAGGAGTTCCTCTGGGATATAACGAAGCTGAGGGCAGATGGAACTGGGACCTTATATACTGCGAGCTTTACGCGGGCGGTAAATACGATAACAATGACGGAAACTCGGCTTACGAGTTCTCGCTCGGCCTTAACGGTCTTGGCGCATGCGCTACGCAGTACAGCTCGGAATTTATGGAGGTACGCTCATACGACGGAGTTACCGAATCGAAAATAAGCTTCAAGCGCGGTGAGCCCGCAAGCGAGCTTCTCACCCGTCCCTTAGAGAAAAACGAAAGACGCACGGGCACGGTGGTCCACTGGCGCCCCGACCTTGAGGTCTTTACCGATATAAAGATCCCCCGTGATTTCTTCATCGAAACCATGCGCCGTCAGTCTGTGGTAAACGCGGGCATCTCCTTCAAGCTTAAATTTGAGGAAAACGACGGCAAATTTACAGACTATTCCTTCCTTTACGAGAACGGAATATCCGACTATATTGCCGAGATGGCGGGCGAGAACAGCATGACCGCTCCCGTGCTCTGGCATCTCGAAACTCAGGGACGCGACCGCGCGGACAAGGACGAGTACAAGCTCAAGGCGGATTTCTCCTTCTGTGTATCAAACACGGTAAACGCGCTCGAGTATTACCACAACTCCAGCTTTCTTGAGCATGGCGGATCTCCCGACAAGGCTGTAAAGGTGGCTTTCGTTTACGCGCTTGACAAGTATTTGAGAAATTCAAGCAAGTATACCAAGAACGAGCAAAAAATAACCTTCGTTGACGTTGCCGACTGTCTTGTTTACGTAAGCAACAGCTTCTCTACGCTTACATCTTATGCCAACCAGACCAAAAAGGCTATTACAAACGAGTTTATCTACGAGGCAATGACCGATTTTCTCAAGAAAAATCTTGAGATATACTTCATTGAAAACCCCACAGCCGCTGAAATCTTCGCAAACCAGGTGCTTCTCAACAAGCGAAGCCGTGAAAGCGCGGAGACCACGCGTCTTTCGATAAAGAAAAAGCTTACGGGTACGCTCGATATTGCCAACAGAGTTGAAAAATTCGTGAACTGCCGCTCAAAGGATCCAAGCATCCGCGAGCTTTATATAGTTGAGGGTGACTCAGCACTGACGTCCTGCGTGCTCGGAAGAAATCCCGAATACCAAGCGGTCATTCCCGTAAGAGGAAAAACTCTTAACTGTATGAAAAGCACATACGAGAAGATCTTCAAGAACGAGATCATCACCGATCTGCTCAAGGTCATCGGCTGCGGAGTAGAGATACACGGCAAGGTAAAGACCGATATCGCTCCGTTTGATATAAATCTCTTGCGTTGGTCCAAGATAATCATCTGTACCGATGCCGACGAGGACGGCTTCCAGATAAGAACTCTGCTTCTCACCCTGTTCTACCGTCTACTCCCCACGCTTTTGCGTGAGCACAAGGTATTTATCGCGGAATCCCCCCTCTTTGAGATAACCTCAAAGGACAAGATATATTTCGCGTACAACGAGTTTGAAAAGGCAGATATCCTCAAAAAGCTGGGCAATCAGAAATACACGCTTCAGCGTTCAAAGGGTCTTGGCGAGAACGAGCCCGACATGATGTGGCAGACGACTATGAACCCCGAAACCAGAAGGCTCATTTCGGTAACCCCCGCGGATGCCGCACTCACGGAGGAGATATTCGACACTCTCCTTGGCGACAATCTGCCCGCGAGAAAGCTATTTATCGCGGAGCACGGTCACGAATATATGAAGGATGCGGATATTTGACATGAGCAGAGGAAAATTTATTGTATTCGAGGGTATTGACGGTGCGGGAAAATCCACTCAGGTGGAGCTGCTGCGCCAGAGACTCACAAAGCTTGGCAGAAGGATAGCGCTCACCGCCGAGCCGACGGCGCTTGAAAGCGGCAAGGCTATTCGCCGCGCGCTTTCGGGCGAGATAAAAAAGAGCGAGTGCGAGATGGCATCCATGTTCGTCCTCGACCGCATAGCGCACAACAACGCGAGCGACGGCATAAGGGCAACGCTCGAGGGCGGAGCCGACGTCATAAGCGACAGATATTATTATTCAAATCTCGCGTATCAGGGACAGAGCACGGACTATGAGTGGGTAAAGTCAATGAACACCCGCTGCCCCGATATAATACGCCCCGACCTTTGCGTCTATCTCGATCTGCTCCCCGAGCAGAGCCTTGAGAGGATACGCAAAAGAGGCGAGGCATTGGAGATCTATGAAAACACAGAAAAGCTCACCGCTGTAAGAAACGCCTTCCTCTCGGTCATAGATGACCTGCGCGAGGATGGCGAGAAGATCATTATCGTAGATGCGTACAGAGCTCCCGACGAGATCGCCGATGAGATATTCTCCGCGGTAGAAAAAATACTTCTTTGATTTTTAGGAAAGGACTTTTGTTATGGACAACAACACAGGCGCAAGAGAGCATCTTGGCAGCCGTCTTGGCTTTATTCTGCTTAGCGCGGGATGCGCTATCGGTGTGGGCAACGTATGGAGATTTCCGTTTATGGCGGGACAAAACGGCGGTGCTATTTTCGTTCTCTTTTATATTCTTTTCCTCGTTATAATGGGACTTCCCGTTATGACAATGGAATTTGCTCTTGGCCGCGCGGCTCAAAAGAGCCCCGCAAAGCTTTATCAGCAGCTTGAGCCAAAGGGCTCAAAATGGCATATCCACGGATATGCTTCGGTCATCGGAAACTATATCCTTATGATGTTCTATACGGTAGTATCGGGCTGGATGCTCATATACTTCGTAAAGGCGATAAGCGGAGAATTCGTTGGTCAGAGCAAGGAAGCGGTATCAGCTATAAATGCCGATATGATGAGCGACCCTGTTATAATGACAATAGCGATGGCTGTCGTAGTATTGATTGGATTTGTGGTCTGCTCCTTCAGTCTGCAAAAGGGTCTTGAAAGAGTAACCAAGATCTTGATGATAGCACTGCTTATTATCATGATAGGTCTTGCCGTTTACGGTCTGTTTATGCCCGGCGCGGGTGAAGGACTCAGCTTCTATCTCGTGCCCAATATAGACTCGATATACAGCGTTGGCGAGGGTAATCTCCTGCTCGGATTTGGAAAGGTGATCGTTGCCGCTATGACTCAGGCAGCCTTTACGCTCAGTCTTGGTATCGGCTCTATGGCTATCTTCGGAAGCTATCTCAAAAAGGACAGAGCCCTTATGGGCGAGGCTGTAAACGTAGTTACGCTTGATACCTTCGTGGCTATCATTTCGGGACTTATCCTTTTCCCGATATGCTTCTCCTACGGAATTGCTCCCGGATCGGGCGGACCCTCATTTATATTCGAGACCTTCCCGCTCATCTTCGGTCAGATGAATCCTATTTTCGGCAGGATCCTTGGCAGTCTGTTCTTCCTGTTCCTTTCGTTTGCGGCGCTGTCAACTATATTCGCGGTATTCGAAAATATTATTGCGTGCACGCGCGATATGTTCAATTGGTCGAGAAAGAAGGCTTGTCTTATCAACGGATTTTTGATATTCGCTCTATCCCTTCCCTGCGTGCTCGGCTTCAATCTGCTCTCTGGATTTACTCCGCTTGGAGCGGGAAGCAGCGTTCTCGATCTTGAGGACTTTATCGTAAGCAACGTGCTTCTTCCTCTCGGCTCGCTTGTATTCGTTCTTTTCTGTACAAGCAAATTGGGCTGGGGCTGGAAAAATTTCAGAGCAGAGGCTAACACGGGAACAGGACTTAAGGTTCCAAATTGGATACGCATATACGTTTCCTATATCCTGCCTGTAATAATCTTCGTATTCTTCATTATTGGAATAGTAAGCAAATTTGTGGCATAATAAATAATAAAAAAAGCCCCCCTGATGTGGGGCGCATGCGGTAGAGCAGTATCAAATGGAATAATATCTACCGACAGAAAAAGGACGAGGAATTGTTAAATTCCTCGTCCTTTTTTGTATTTTTAAAACCACCAGCCGGTGGTTCCAAAAAGCTTTAGCTTTGCACAGTTCCCGCCGCAGCGGAAGGCTCTCCCGTGTAAGGGGTCGCTCCCCATAAAACGGTGAGAGGTCTGCGTAGCAGACAGAGGGGACGACGTGTCTGCGTGTCAGCGAAGCTGACTGAGGGGTTGTCCTCGTGAAAAATCAGAAAAAACAATCCCCGGTATGAAGTTCTTTTGCCTACTTTTTCGGTCAAAAACATTGTCGGCTATGGCAGCGCTCAGACCCAAAAATTGAGTTTGGTCAAGCTTTTTAAAGCTTGCGGGTCATAGGGCAGAGCCCTAACAAAAACGGCGTTTCTTTTTTGTTTCTTTTTTCTTTGCGCCAATAGTGCCAAAGA
>JAZSJE010000136.1:0-2917 GCA_045534135.1 Eubacteriales bacterium | reverse complement strand
AAAATAACAGTAGGAATTCAAAACACGTGCTTGACCCGTGCATCGTGTTGATATCACTCTAGTTAGGGCGGTGAGGATCACGACTTTGAATTTGTGATCATTACCAAAAAAGTTACCTGCACCGAGGCGGGTAAAAAGGATATGATTTGTTCTGTTTGTGATGTAGTTATTACCGAGGAGATAGAGGCGACGGGACATAAGCATGGGCAGTGGTCTCAAACAAAGGAACCCACCTGTGTATCAACGGGCACAGAGGAAAGAAGCTGTTCCGTTTGCCACGATATTGAGACAAGAACACTTGATGTTTTAGGTCACGTCTACGGACCTTGGTCAACTGAAATTGATGCCTTGTGTGACGACGTTGGCATTGAAAAGAGAACCTGTGTTCTGTGTCAAGGGGTTGAAGCTCGAAACATCGAGCCTAAGGGACACTCTTATGGCGAGAGTGAGATGGTAAAGAAGCCAACCTTCAGTGAAACGGGACTTGAAAAATCTGTTTGCGCTCTGTGCGGAGATGTTAAGACAATGTCGATTGATAAGAAAGAGCCTACGGTCTATATTATAACCGCATGCATTGTCGCCTCAGTTACGCTGGCCGCTGGTGTTACAGTATGCGTGATAATGAAAAAGAGAAGGGCAACGTTGCCCAAAACATAAAACAGCAAATTTTGTCGGCTATTTGTTAATAGTTGTAGTAAAAATATTTAAACAAAATTGAATAAAGTTCTAAACATGGAAAAAGAAAAGGCAAGAGGCAGAAACAGAGCGTAGCAAAGCGGAAGCCCCTTGCCTTTATCTTTTCGAGTTAGGTTAATGACGTAGACGTTTTGGATATTTATGAGAAATTAACTTCAGCCTATTGACAAGCACAGGACTTTGTGATAAAATATCAATTGATATATAACAAATGATATATTAATGGAGGTGCGCTATGCCGCCAAGGGTTAAAATTACAAAAAAGGACATTATAAAAACAGCGGTAGAGTTAGTAAAGGCAAACGGAGCGTATGCAATTAACGCGCGGGCGATTGCCGCATCCTTGAATTGCTCCACACAGCCTGTCTTTTCTAATTTTAGGACGATGGAAGAATTAGAGAAAGCGACATTAACCGCCGCATATGAGGTTTATTTTGATTTTATAAAAAAAGAGGTAGAGAGCGGAAAATATCCGCAGTATAAGTCCTTTGGTATAGCTTATATACGCTTTGCCAAAGAAGAAAAAGAGCTGTTTAAGCTCTTGTTTATGCGTGACAGAACGGGAGAGGACCTGTCTGAGTCCCCCGATTTTGAGGAATCGGTACAAATGATAATGAAGGCTAACGGTGTGAGTCTTGAAAAGGCAAGGCTTATGCACCTTGAAATGTGGACTTGCGTTCACGGTATCGGAACGATGCTTGCTACCTCGTTTTTACCGCTCGAGTGGGATATGATAAGCGATGTGATGACCGACGTATATCAAGGAATACGCGCAAGGCATTTATCGGAGGAAAATTAAAATGGATGCAATTAGAATCGAAGGTCTTACTAAACGTTACCGTGACACGGTTGCCGTTGACAAGCTGTCACTCTCTATTAAAGAGGGGGAATTATTTTCTCTGCTCGGTGTAAACGGAGCAGGAAAAACCACAACTATAAAAATGCTATCCTGCCTTACCGAGCCAACGGGCGGGGACGCTTATTTGCTTGGAAAAAGCATCCGAAGTGATACCGCGGACGTCAAGTCGTTGATAGCGGTATCTCCGCAGGAAACCGCCGTTGCGCCCGGACTTTCGGTTCGGGAAAATCTTGAATTGATGTGCGGCGCTCACGGATTTTCAAGGGATAAACGAAACGCCAAAATTAAGGAGCTTTCGGAGCTTCTTGGGCTTGAAAGCGTAATCTTGCGAAAGGCAGGTAAGCTCTCGGGCGGATGGCAGAGAAGGCTTAGCATAGCGATGGCTCTTATCAGCGAGCCAAAAATATTATTTCTTGACGAGCCGACCTTGGGGCTTGACGTTATCGTAAGGAGTGAGCTTTGGGATTTAATTCGCTCCTTAAAGGGTAAGGTTACGATTATTTTAACGACGCACTATATGGAGGAAGCCGAGGCTCTTTCCGACCGTATTGCTATTATGAAGGACGGCAAGCTCCTCATATGCGATACAGCGCAAAACATAAAAAAACAGGCAGAAACGGATAATTTTGAAGAGGCATTCGTTCGTATTGTTAAGGGGGTGGCGCAATGAAAATGCTGTCGTTTGCGAATAGAAATACCAAGGAAATTATCCGCGACCCCTTGACCGTTTCTTTTGGTCTTGGCTTTCCGCTTGTTTTGATTTTACTTTTAAGCGCGATTCAAGCGAACGTGCCCGTGTCGCTTTTTGAAATACAGCATCTTACTCCCGGAATTTGTGTGTTTGGACTCTCGTTTATGACACTCTTCTCCGCAACACTGATTTCAAGGGACAGAGGAAGCTCGCTGCTTCAAAGATTATATACGACACCCCTGACTCCGCTCGATTTTATCCTTGGCTATACCTTACCCATCGTTCCTTTTGCCGTAGCGCAAAGCATCATTTGCTATACCTTTGCCATCATTCTCGGTCTTGATATTACGGTAAATATACTGTTTGCTATTCTTTTTATCATACCAATCTCAGTTCTTTTTATCGCTCTCGGGTTGCTCTTCGGAAGTATCTTAACCGATAAGCAGGTTGGCGGAATATGCGGAGCTTTGCTCACCAACCTCTCCGCGTGGCTGTCGGGTACTTGGTTTGACCTTGAGCTTGTGGGCGGTGTATTTAAGAAAATAGCGTACGCGCTTCCTTTCGTTCATGCCGTCGAAGCGGAACGCTCGCTTCTCGCAGGAAATTTTGCCGATATATTTCCTCATATGTGGTGGGTTCTCGGATATGCGGTCGCTGCCCTCGTCATAGCC
>JAZSJE010000077.1:0-3683 GCA_045534135.1 Eubacteriales bacterium | reverse complement strand
GACCGCTTGGCCTCCGACTTAGATTGCATCATGGAAAAGGTAGGTGAGGGAGAAGGTAAAAAGGAAATAACAATGGTTACACGACATTGGAGAGGACTTAATTCATCCTCTGTGCTTGAGCCTATTGTAAGACTTTATAATCTCACCGGTGAGCAGAAGTATTTTGATTTTGCTGAATACATAGTCAATTGTGGCGGTACAGATGTAGTTAATATATTTGATCTGGCATATAAGGATGAGCTTTATCCGTATCAGTATCCCGTTACCAAGGCATATGAAATGACATCTTGCTTTGAGGGACTTCTTGAGTTTTACAAGATAACAGGCATTGAAAAATACAAGACCTCCATCGTAAATTTTGCGAATAAGATACTCGAGAGTGACTTTACCGTTATTGGCTCTTGCGGATGCACACATGAGCTGTTTGACCACTCAACCGTAAGACAGGCCAATACTACCAACGGTGACGTTGCTCAGGAAACCTGCGTTACCGTTACGCTTATGAAATTCCTTTACAGAGTTCATCTTCTTACGGGAGAAGCTAAATACGCGGATGCCTTTGAAACCGCATTCTATAATGCATATCTTGGCTCTATCAACACAGATAAGGTGGTCGAGCCATCTATATTGAGAGATCATCCTGATTGGGTAGCTGAGCCGTTGCCATTTGACAGCTACAGCCCTTTGACCGCAGGCACAAGAGGAAACAAGATCGGTGGACTCAAGGTTATGTCTGACATGCATTATTACGGCTGCTGCGCTTGTATAGGTGCGGCGGGAATAGGTACCGTGCCAGAGATGCAGGTCCTCGATTTTGACGGAGGAATAGTACTTAATCTCTTTATTAACGGTCAGATAAATACCTATACTCCTCAAAACAACAAGCTTTGTATAAAAATGGATACTGCATATCCTAAGTGCAAAAAGGTGTCTATCAGTATAAAAACAGAAAAGTCCGAAAGATTTGAGCTTCGCATTAGAAATCCCAAGTGGAGCAAGAATACAAAGCTATCTTTAAACGGTAAGCCTATTGATGTTAGCGCTGGATATATATCTGTAACAAACGACTGGCTTGAGGACATCCTTGAGCTTGAGCTTGACATGAGGACTGAAGCAATATATCCGATTCCTTACGGCTCACAGGTGCTTATGAACGAGGTGATTTGGGGGCATAACTATATGATACCTACCTTTGACAGGGAAGATCCTATCGCACATAAGCATATAGCGCTCCGTCGCGGTCCCGTTATGTTAGCGCAGGAAAACAGACTTGGATACAGCGTAGATGAACCGATCAAAGTCGTGGTTGGTGATGACGGATACGTTGAAGTCAGCAGGTCCGAAGCAGAGATACCGTATAAGTCAATTCTTAAGCTTGAGGTTCCGCTTGCTGACGGTACTAAGATGACTGTTACAGATTATGCTTCTGCTGGAAAGACCTTTAATGAGAAAAGTAAGATGGCAGTTTGGATGCTTACAAAATAAAAGAAAAAAGGAAAAAATGTGGAACGCTTAATTTTTCACGTTGACGTTAACAGCGCCTTTCTTTCATGGGAGGCAGCAAAACGCGTAAATGAAGGGAATGAGGATATACGCCTCATTCCCTCAGCTATAGGTGGTGATAGAGATAGACGCACAGGAGTTATACTGGCAAAATCTATCCCCGCAAAAAAATACGGAATAAAGACGGGTGAGCCCGTGGCTATGGCTCTAAGAAAATGTCCTGAGCTGTATATTGCTAAGCCCGATTTTTCGCTTTATGAAAAATGCTCGCGTCAATTTATGGATATATGCCGTGAATACGCTCCTGTCGTTGAGAAATATTCGATAGACGAATGCTTTTTGGACATGAGCGGAACACAAAAAATATATCCTGATCCTGTTAAAATTGCGTACAAGATAAAGGAAGAAATAAAAAAGCGCTTGAATTTTACGGTAAACGTTGGAATTGGCTCAAACAAACTTCTTGCTAAAATGGCAAGTGATTTTGAAAAGCCTGACAAGGTGCACACGCTATTTAGCTGCGAGATTGAGGAAAAGCTTTGGCCGCTACCGATAAGAGAGCTGTTTACGGTTGGCGCAGCTACCGCGGATAAGCTTGAAAGGACATGCATAAATACTGTGGGAGATCTGGCAAGGCTTGATATTCATATCCTTAGATCGTTGGTTGGAGCAAAATTCGGAGAGCAGCTGCATATGTTCGCAAATGGCATCGACAACAGCGACGTTTTGGTGGAAAGTGAAATGGCAAAGGGATACAGCAACTCAACAACGCTTGAGAATGATATTACCGGTGCGGAGGAGGCCTATCGGATATTGCTTGCGCTCTCAGATACTACCTCGGCGAGAATGCGCGCGGACAACGTAAGAGCGCACTGCATAGGAGTTACTATACGCGACAACGGATTTCGCGACCGTTCACATCAAAAGAAGCTTACCGAAGCAACCGATATCACAGGAGAAATATTCAAGTACACCAAACAGCTTTTCGATGAGCTGTGGGACAGAAAAACACCATTAAGGTTGATTGGTATTTCGTTGACTAACGTTACCTCTGAGGAAGATGTGCAGCTTAATCTGTTCAGTGATGAAAAAAACGAGAAGGCACGTGCTGTGGACAGGACAGTCGATAGCATAAGAAGCAAATACGGAATAGATACAATATCACGTGGAGCATACTCTGTTCCCGAAAATATTGGAAGAAAGCATAGGGCGCAGATGAAAAATAAGCAAGGAAAGTAAAAAGATCCCCTCGCAATTTTGCGAGGGGATCGATTTTTTATTATTCTTCTGAACCATCTACGATTTCTTCTTCATCGTCTTCCTTAGGTCTTTCGCTTTCAGGGATGTACTGCTCGTAATCCGCAAGCTCAGCTTCTGTGAAAATAGGACAACCGAAGTAATCGTAGTCAACATCGGAGAGCTCGTCGCTTTCAAGAATTACGCTCTTGTTGAAGATTATAGGCATAATGGGCATTTCGCTCATAAGAATGTCTTCAGCCTCATGAAGAAGCTTAGCGCGCTTTTCGAGATCCTTTTCCTTGAAGGCAGCGCTTATCTTGCTATCGAAGGCAGCGCTATTAAATCCTGTTGCATGGATCGGCACAAAGAAGGTAGAGGAGTTGGGTGCTATGCTTGCCTCACCGGTGAATCCCTTTGCGAAAGGAGCGAGAACAGAGAATGCGTCAACCGAATATGCGGTATAGTCGATAGCGGCAACCTCGTATTTGTTAGCATAGAAATTCTCAACGAAGATATCATCCTTAACGCCAAGGATAGGCTTAACCTCTGCGTCAGGGTCTGTAGCGTCTGTAGCGGCAGGATCCTTGTTGTCTATAACGTTGACCTTATCGACGGTAACGTTAAATCCAAGACCACTCTTGCCCCAAGAAGCAGCAACCATTTCAGCTATCTTTACATGGACCTCGTCATAAGCGGGGACAGATATCGAGAAGCTGTAATTAGCGGGTGTTATTCCTGCTTCCGCAAGCTTTTTCTTGGCAGCAGCAAGATCCTGGGAAAGGGAAAGTCCCTTTGAATCATTATCTCTAAAGGTATCGTCTGCGGAGTCTACGTTAAATACACCGTTAGGAACAAGACCGTTAGCGGCTTCAGCAAATACGATTGCCTTAGCAATAGCGTTTCTGTCAATAGCAAGCGAGAGAGCTGTAAAGTCGGAGGCC
>JAZSJE010000242.1:0-3446 GCA_045534135.1 Eubacteriales bacterium | reverse complement strand
ATTGTTGAATATTTTTTAAATTTACCTACATTTTTTAATTCAAAAAGCCGTGCCACAAAGACACGGCTTTATTCTTACGTCTTAAGAAGCAGGTCCTTCGATCTTCTATGCTCACCCAAAAGCTTTCTGGAAATAATAATGATGAACACAAGCTCCGCAAGGCAAGTCACAAACCAGGTTATCGGGTAAGAAACAAACACCATGGCGGGCGACGGGAATATAGCGGCCATCGTTTCTATCCAAAGTATTCTCAAAACGCAAGCTCCCGTAAGTGAAATCACCATAGCGGTCACCGACCTGTCCATTGCCCTGAGCGTACCGCAAAATACCTCCATAAGTCCGCATAGGAAGTACGTAGAGCCTATTATAAAGAGCTTTTCCATGGCAGCCATTGCCGCGCCCTCTGAGCCTACGTAAAGATTTACAAGCGGACCTCTGAACAGTAATATCGAGCCTGCGCTTACAATACCTATGACAGTAACTATAATAGCGCTGTAAGCCGTAAGCTTTCGTATATTTGCAAATTTCTTTGCGCCCACGTTTTGACCGACAAAGGTAAGCGTAACGTGGTAGATAGAGTTCATAGCAAAATACATAAAGCCCTCTAAATTAGATGAAGCGGCAGAGCCCGCGACAACGTCGTCACCGAAAACATTTATAGACGACTGAACGATAACGCTCGAAAAATTAAACAGGGCGCTTTGCACTCCCGACGGTACACCTATGTAAAGTATCCTTTTCACTTTTTGAGCATTAAACCTCAGCTCTTTAAATGAAAAGCCCATATCACCCTTAGATCTTGCAAGGTACGCAAGCGCCATAACAGCGGAAAGATACTGGGAAACGATGGTAGCGATAGCTACACCCTCAACGCCCATATCAAATACGGCTACAAAAAAAATGTTCAGAACAACGTTACAAATTCCTGAAACGGCAAGAAAAATAAGCGGCCTTTTGGAATCACCCGCGGCCCTTAAGATAGCTGCCAGGTAGTTGTACATAAGCGAACCGGGAACGCCCAAAAATATTATCCTCAAGTATATCGTTGCATAAGGATGAACGTTTGCTGGTGTTCCCATGGCAGAAAGGAAGATAGGCGAGAGCGCAAATCCCACAGCCGCAACTACAATGCTGAGAAAAAATGACAGTATGACCGAAGTATGAAGCACCTTTCGTGCCTCCTTCGGCTCGTTTGCTCCTATATGATGTGAAACGCAAACTCCCGCGCCTACCGAAAGACCCAAAAACAGAGATAGTGCCAAGCCGGTAAGTGCACCTGTGCTTCCTACGGCGGCAACGGCAAGATCGCCCTTGAACTGACCTACGACAATAAGATCCGCTGCATTATAAAAGCACTGCAAAAGTCCCGAAATAAGTATCGGGATAGCAAATACCACCATTTTCTTCAGAAACGGTCCCTCTGTCATATCTACTGTTTTCTTTAGTCTTTGCATCATCTATACCCCTTAAAATATCAAAAGCAAAAGCCTTACATGACTAATTATATCATCAAAAAATTTAAAGTCAATAGTTTGTAAAAATTTATATATAACTTTAGTTATATACCTATCCAAAGATTGACAAAAAGCCTCTGTTGTGATATAATGTACAATAGCGAGTTATTTCTTGCGAAACAAGTAAATTTATGTTTGAAAGGACATTTTTGATATGTGCGCACAACTTCTTCCAACACAGCCTTACAAGGGGACACGTGACTTTTATCCCGACGATATGAAGCTTCGCAACTGGTTTTTCGGTAAGATAAAGCAGACTCTCGAGCTTGCTTCTTATGAGGAATACAACGGACCTATGCTCGAATCTCTTGAGATATACGTTGCAAAAAGCGGTGAGGAAATAGCTAATGAGCAGACCTATAATTTCACCGATAGAGGCGGCAGACGACTTGCGATCCGCCCTGAAATGACCCCTTCGGTGGCGCGAATAGTTGCGGCTAAAATGGGCGAGCTCAACTATCCTCTCAAGTGGTTCTCTATCCCCAATATGTACCGCTATGAGCGTCCTCAGCGTGGACGTCTGCGCGAATTTTGGCAGCTCAACGTCGACGTGTTCGGCTGTGACACATATGAAGCAGACCTCGATGTTATTGAAAGCGCGATCTCGCTTCTTCGTGCATTTGGCGCTGATGAAAGCATGTTCAAGGTCCATATAAACAACCGTCGCTTCTTCAATGACGTTATTGCTGCTATATGCAACACCGATGCTGACGGCGCAAAAAAAGTTTCAAAGATCGTCGATAAAAAGAACAAAATACCGCGCGATGCCTATGAAAATGAGCTTGGAGAGCTTGGTATAGGCGCTGAGCAGATCGAAAAGATCGATGCTCTTTACACTATGAATGTAAAGGATGCAACGGCTCTCTGTCCCGACTCGGTAGGAAGCGGTGAGCTTCTCTCGCTCTTTGATATGTTGGAAAAAACAGGACTTGACAAATACTGTATATTTGATTTCGGGATTATCAGAGGACTTGACTACTATACGGGTACCGTTTTCGAGGTGTTTGATGAGGCACCCGAAAACAACCGCGCTATGTTTGGCGGCGGACGCTATGACAACCTTGTTGGAATGTTTGCTAAAAACGCGAAAATCTCGGGCGTCGGCTACGGAATGGGTGACGTAACGCTTGAAAATTTCCTCTTTACACACGGACTTGTGCCCGACGTTTACAAAAACGGTGTCAAGGTGCTTATCACTCGCTTCGATGACGTTCCTTACGAAAAGTATCTTGCTCTGTGCGACACTCTGCGCCAGAACGGCATAACGGCAAGCGTTTACGTCGGAAGCAAGAAATTCGGCAAGCAGATAGACTATGCGGTAAAGGGTCACTACACGCACGTGCTCATAATGGGCTCGAGCGAGGCTGACGCAAACGTAGTTAAGCTGAAGGATCTTGACAGCCGCGAAGAATCAACAGTTGAGATCTCCAAGCTCACAGAAGCTCTTTCTTAAAGGGAGAAAATTATGGTATATATGTTTTTAGCCGAGGGGTTTGAGGAAATTGAAGCCCTCTGCCCTCTGGATATTATGCGCCGCGCTGGAATTTGCGTTTCTACCGTTGGAATAGGCTCAAATCAGATAACCGGTGCTCACGGCATAACTGTAAGCGCTGATATGTCAGACATGGATCTCGATGCTGACGCTGACTTCGATATGATATTTCTTCCAGGCGGTATGCCCGGCACACTTAATCTTGCAAAAAGCCCTACAGTTATGAAAGCTATTAAGAAAGCTGTCAAGAGCAACAGCTATATCGCAGCCATCTGCGCCGCTCCCTCTATCCTCGGTGATCTTGGACTTCTTAACGGAAAAGAAGCTATCTGCTACCCCGGATTTGAGGACAGGCTAACAGGCGCTAAGATCTCCGCGCAAAAAGTAGTACTCGACGGAAGAATCCTGACTGCCGCGGGAATGGGCGCAGCGCTTGATAT
>JAZSJE010000195.1:0-6849 GCA_045534135.1 Eubacteriales bacterium | reverse complement strand
CCGTTACCTTTCCGATCTTCTTTCCTACGTTGCGATCGGTGCGCGATCGGTTGAAAACCAACAGCACAGACTCGTCGCAAGCGGAATAGAGGCACCCGTTGGAATGAAGAATCCCACAGGCGGTGATCTTAGCGTTATGATGAACGCTATTGTAGCCGCACAGTCGAGCCATACATTTATTTACCGTGGTTGGGAGGTTACCAGCGAGGGCAATCCCTACGCTCACGCAATTCTTCGTGGGTACATTGATTACGCGGGAAGAAGTGCATCTAACTACCATTACGAGGATCTTCTGAGATTAAAAGAGCTCTATGAGAAATCCAATCTGGTAAATCCCTCGGTCATCGTGGATACTAACCACAACAACTCGGGTAAGAAGTATCTTGAGCAGATACGTATTGCAAAGGATATCGTTCACAGCCGTAATCAGAATGCTGATATCAAGCGTCTTGTCAAGGGATTGATGATAGAGAGCTATCTTGAGGACGGAGCTCAAAGCGTAGGAGAGCACGTTTTCGGTAAGTCTATTACCGACCCCTGCCTTGGTTGGGAAAAAACAGAGAAATTGATTCTCGATATAGCAGATAAACTTTGATAAAGGATAGAAAAATGTCAAACAAATTGGAAGAAGCCAGAAAAATAATCAACGATGTGGACTCACAGATGGCAGAGCTTTTCGTAAAGCGAATGAGAGCTGCAGAGATGGTCTGTGAGTATAAAATGGAATTTGGATTGCCCATTCTCGATCAAAAAAGAGAGGACGCAGTTATTGAAAGGAATTCAGCTCTTGTTGATGACGTTGTTCTCAAAGGATATTACATCGATTATCTTAAAAATCTGATGTCGGTATCAAGAGCCTATCAATATCGCATTCAAAGCGGTCTGAAGGTAGCATATAGTGGAGTCGAGGGTGCTTTTGCCCATATAGCCGCAGGTAGAATCTTCCCCGGTGGAAACCGAGTATCATACAGTGATTTCAAGGCAGCTTATGACTCGGTCCTCAAGGGCGAAAGCGACGTTGCGGTGTTACCTATTGAAAACAGCTATGCCGGTGAGGTTGGACAGACTATAGATCTGATCTTTTCGGGTGGATTGTTTATCAACGGGATATATGAGCTGGAGATACATCAAAATCTTCTCGGTGTGCCGGGAGCTACCGTGGAGGATATAAAAAGGGTAACCAGCCATCCACAGGCGCTGAGCCAATGTCACGAATATATAAAAATGCGTGGTTTTGAAACCGAGGAAGCCAATAATACGGCTCTTGCCGCAAAAACGGTCGCGGATGCAAACGACAGATCTCTCGGTGCTATTGCAAGCGTTGAAACGGCTGAGATATACGGTCTTAGGGTGATCGAGGCAAACGTTAATAAGAGCGGTGAAAACACTACGCGCTTTGCGATCCTTTCCAAGGTTAAAGCGGCTTCCAATACGTTGACAAGCACAGTTTTGATGTTTACCGTTAAGCACGAGGCGGGCTCACTTGCAAATGCTATAGGTATTATCGGGCAGTACGGATACAATATGACCGCACTTAGAAGCAGACCTATGAAAAAGCATTCGTGGCAGTATTATTTCTACGTGGAGATCGACGGCACGACCGACAGTGAAAACGGCAAAAAGATGATAGAAGAATTGAGGAAGGTGTGCGATCAGCTTAAGGTCGCGGGCACGTTTGCTCCTCACACCGAGATATAAGAGGCAAAAGATGACTATCCATATGAATTTAGGCGAGGACAGCTACGATATTATCGTAGAGCGAGGTATTCTTGCTAAAGCAAATGAACAGTTGAATTTGAATAGACGTGTACTTGTCGTTACCGATTCGGGAGTTCCGGCTGTATATGCGAAAAAGCTTGCCGAGCAGTGTAAGAAAAGCGTTATCTGTACTGTTGAGCAGGGTGAAGCATCCAAGAGTCTTGATGCGTTTGAGCGCTTGCTTCAGACCATGCTTGACAACGGCTTTTCACGAAAGGATTGCGTGGTTGCCGTTGGAGGGGGAGTAGTCGGAGATCTTTCGGGCTTCGCGGCTTCGGCATATATGCGAGGCATAGATTTTTACAATATTCCCACAACCCTTCTTTCGCAGATAGATTCGTCTATC
Source organism: Eubacteriales bacterium (assembly GCA_045534135.1). Taxonomy (GTDB): domain Bacteria; phylum Bacillota; class Clostridia; order Oscillospirales; family CAG-272; genus HGM12713. The sequence goes on along the minus strand of JAZSJE010000195.1, from coordinate 4,745 downwards.
GGGGGAAAGACAGCGATAAATTTTGGCGGTGTGAAAAATATAGTAGGCGCATTTTATCAGCCCAAAAAGGTATTGATCGACCCCGAGCTTCTTAAAACGCTTCCGCCAAGGCAGATCTCTAACGGACTTGCCGAGGCTGTGAAGATGGCTCTTACCTCTGACGGAGAACTGTTCAATATTTTTGAAAATGAAGATATTGAGCGCAATACAGATGAGATCATCATTCGTTCTTTAAATATTAAAAAGAACGTAGTCGAGCAGGACGAAAAGGAAGCGGGACTTCGTAAAATACTTAATTTTGGACATACAATAGGTCACGGAATAGAGAGCAGTGAGGGAATGAGCGAGCTTTATCACGGTGAATGCGTTGCGCTTGGCATGATTCCAATGTGCAATGAAGGAATTCGCGAGCGAGTGATCAATGTTTTGAAAAAATGCAACCTTTATCGAGATCTTGAATACGATTGGGATAAAATTACCGACGCAGCATTTCACGACAAAAAGGCAGACGGAGATACCGTTACTATAACTATGGTAAACGAGATCGGTAGCTTTGAAATGAAAACGCTTACATGTCTTGACGTTATCGAGATGGCAAAAAAAGTTTTATAAGGATTTAAAGTAATGAAGAATACGATTGGAAACAGCGTGGCAGTAACTCTGTTCGGTGAAAGTCACGGAGAATACATCGGTGCTGTCATTGACGGACTTGCACCCGGGATCAAGATCAATAACGAATATATTGCTAACATGCTCACACTTCGCCGTCCCGACGGGAAAATATCAACACCGAGGAGGGAAAGAGATGAGTTCAAGATCGTCAGCGGAGTAGTTGCCGATACGACGACAGGAACGCCTATTACCATTCTTATCCCAAACGAGAACGTTAAGAGCGGGGACTACTCGCAAATGAAAACGGTTGCCCGTCCGTCTCATGCGGATTACACCGCAGAGTGTAAATATCACGGATATCAGGACTCACGCGGCGGTGGACATTTCAGCGGACGAATTACAGTGGCACTCGTTGCGGCAGGTGCTATATGCAAACTGGCATTAGAGCAAAAGGGAGTATATATCGGAACCCACGTTAAATGCTGCGCGGGTATTTCTGATCGTGAATTTGAGGATCTGAGAGCGGATATCAGCACTGTTAATAAAAAGACGTTTGCGGTGCTTGATGAGGAGATCGGTGAAAAAATGCGTGAGGCTATTCTTCTGGCTGCCGCAGAAGGAGATAGCGTAGGAGGAATTCTTGAAACCGCGATAGTCGGTGTGCCCGAGGGAATAGGGGAGCCTTGGTTTGATTCAATGGAGAGCATGCTTTCGCATATGATGTTCTCTATTCCCGCTGTTAAAGGAATTGAATTTGGCGCAGGATTTGCTATTTCCAATATGCGCGGCAGCACCGCAAATGATCCTATTCGTATAGAAAACGGTAATATTGTAACTACCACCAACAATAACGGAGGGATCAACGGCGGAATTACCAACGGTATGCCTATTATTTTCCGAACGGCTATCAAGCCTACCCCGACTATATTCAAGCCTCAGGATACGGTAGATTTCAAGACTGTGACCGAAACTGTATTGGAGCCCAAGGGAAGACACGATCCCGCTATCGTTCACAGAGCAAGAATAGTTCAGGATGCGGCGGCAGCCATCGTTTTATGCGATGCTTTGGCGATGCGCTTTGGTACCGATTTTTTGAAATAATTATAAGCAGGATCAAAAATGAAAAAATACGGATGTATCGGCAAGAAGCTTGTCCACAGCTTCTCAAAGGAGATCCACAAAAGACTTGTCGATTATGAATATGAGCTTATTGAGCTTGATGAGAACGAAATAAGGCCCTTTTTACAGAATAAAGATTTTGAAGCGATCAACGTAACGATCCCATATAAACAGACTGTTATTCCGTATCTTGATAAGGTTAGCGATATTGCCCAAAGGATCGGAGCGGTCAACACGGTACTGAACCGTGGCGGACAGCTTTACGGATACAATACGGATTATTACGGAATGAAAGCGTTGGTCGAGCGCGTCGGACTGGACCTTAGGGGCAAAAAGGTGCTGATACTCGGCACAGGTGGAACGAGCAAAACTGCCCGTGTGCTTGCTGCCGATATGGGAGCCTCGGAGATATTAACAGTAAGCAGAAAAAAGATCAATGAATACATCACGTACGACGAAGCGATCGAGCAACACAGTAACGCAAATATTATCATAAACACGACACCGTCGGGAATGTATCCCGACTGTGACTCAAAGCCTATCGATGTGTTTGCTTTCAACAAGCTTGAGGGCGTTATAGACGCAGTCTACAATCCACTCTGCACAAATCTTGTGCTCGATGCGAGAGCGAAGGGAGTAAAAGCAGAGGGCGGACTTTATATGCTTGTAATGCAGGCTGTCGTGGCGGTCGAAAAATTCCTTGATACAAAAATTGAGAAAAAAATTGCCGACGGTGTATTCAGAGCGGTTTTCGCCTCAAAGGAGAACATCGTTCTGACAGGCATGCCTGGAAGCGGGAAAAGCACGGTCGGAAAGCTGCTTAGGCTTGACGACTATGAGTTTATAGATACGGATACTGAGATAGAAAAGCGCTGTGGATGTACGATAAGAGAGTTGATATCCGAAAGGGGAGAGAAATACTTCCGAGATATTGAAACCGAGGTGATCCGTGAGGTGTCAGCGGAAAGCTGTCGCATAATATCCACGGGTGGCGGTGCTGTTTTGAGAGAGGAAAACATGCGTTATCTTAAGCGCAACGGAAAGATCTTCTTTATCGATGCTAAGGTCTCAAGGCTTCAGGCGACCGAGGACAGACCTCTCTCCAATACCGGGGATAAGCTTGTAAAGCTGTATAACGAAAGAATAAATATCTATAGAGCTACCGCTGATATTACAGTTCCCGATATGGAAACACCCGAGGCGGAGGCGGAATACATTTTAGCAAAACGAATGGAGCTGATACTGTGAAAATCCTTGTTATAAACGGTCCGAATCTGAACATGCTCGGTATACGCGAGCCTGATCACTACGGAAGGGAAACCTATGCCGATCTTGTATCCAAGATAGAAAATCACTGTAAAGAAAAGAGTGTTGAGGTTGAGCTGTTCCAATCAAATCACGAGGGTGCGCTTGTCGATGCGATTCAGGGCGCATATGGAAATGCCGACGGAATAGTTATAAATCCAGGTGCTTATACACATACAAGTATAGCAATATTGGATGCTGTTAAATCAGTGAATATCCCTACTGTTGAGGTACATATCTCAAAGGTGGAGGAGCGTGAGGATTTCCGTCAGATAAGCTACATCAGGCTCGCCTGCGTTAAGACCATCACAGGACACGGGACCGACGGATATCTCGAAGCAATAGACTTTTTAACCGAGGGAAAATAAAATGATAGCAAGCTTTAAGCCGTTTGTTTTGAGCGGAACGGTAGATGCTCCTCCATCAAAGAGCATGGCGCACAGATATCTCATCGGTGCGGCTCTTAGTGGAAAAAGATGCACACTCAGCGGTGTTGATTTCAGCGAGGATATTCTTGCGAGCATCGACTGTCTTAGAGCGCTGGGCGCAAAAATAATAATTGATGACGATACCGTAACCGTAGATCCAAAAGGATTTATGAGGGTTGATGATCCTATCCTCGAGTGCCGTGAAAGCGGAAGCACACTGCGCTTCTTTATTCCTCTTGCGCTCTGCCTTGGTAAAGAGGTCAGACTGAAGGGCAGCGACCGACTGCTACAAAGACCGCTTGACGTTTACGAGGAACTATGCCAAGATAAGGGATTTGTCTTTAACAAAGACAAAAATTCCGTGACCGTATGCGGAATGCTTGATGCGGGAAGCTATAAGATCAGAGGCGATATAAGCAGTCAGTTCATCACGGGGCTGATCCTGGCACTCATGCATTTAAGGAAAGACTCATCTATTGAGATAATTCCGCCATTTGAGAGCAGATCGTATATCGATCTGACTCTTAGCGCACTCAGATCGTTCGGTGCTGACGTAGAGTTTACGGGCGAGTACAGAATTGAGATAAAGGCATCGGATATGCACTCCTTTTCGGGACGGATCGAGGGTGACTATTCTAATGCCGCCTTTCTTGATGCGTTTAATTATATCGGCTCAAGAGTAGAGATTAAAAATTTAAAGGCTGACAGCCTTCAGGGCGACAGAGTTTACAGTGAATATTTCGGTCAGCTTATGCGCGGCGCTCCGACACTTGATATTTCCGATTGCCCGGATCTTGGACCGGTTTTGTTGGCACTTGCCGCGCTCAAAAACGGAGCCACATTTACGGGTACAGACCGTCTTAAGGCAAAGGAAAGTGACCGAGGGGCATCGATGCATGCTGAACTCGCGAAGCTCGGTGGCGGATTGATCTTTGGAAACAACATGATCACCGTACCTAAGCAAGAGCTTCAATATAAAGGAGAAATACTTGACGGACACAATGACCACCGAATAGTAATGGCTATGGCGGTAGTCTTATCGGTAACAGGAGGAGCGATAAAGGATGCGCAAGCCGTCAAAAAAAGCTATCCCGGCTTTTTTGATGATATTGCTAAGCTTGGATCAAAGGTAGAATTATCATGATAGTTGACGTAAGTAAAAAAATATTAATAGTTGGACTTGGACTTCTTGGCGGAAGCTACGCAAAGGTACTTAAGCGCTTTGGGTTTCACATAAGCGCTATTACTCTTGAGCAAAGCTCAGTAGATTATGCGCTCAGA
>JAZSJE010000239.1:0-5391 GCA_045534135.1 Eubacteriales bacterium | reverse complement strand
AAAATCCCGGTAATCCCGAAAATCCCGGTAATCCCGAAAATCCCGGTAATCCCGAAAACCCCGGTAATCCCGAAAACCCCGAGAATCCCGAAAACCCCGAGAATCCCGAGAAACCGATAACGTATGAGAGAGAGTTCTCTTATCTTCCCGAGGACGTATTCAATAAGATGACGGCTCTTTTCGAGGAAACCGTAACCTACGAAGAACCAAAATTCCGCGGAACGGGATATTGGATGGAGGGAGCGCCTTATACACTCAGAGATAGAGAAAGCTTTAAGGGAAAAACACTCGCGTCCATAAGCATTCCTGTTTACAAAACCAAAACTGCTGACGATGGAAACTTTATCTTTACCATTTATGTTTTCAAGGATACCCCCGCGGCAATAGCGTCATCAAGCCCCTTGCGTACGTACAAGATCAAGGTATCCGCAAAGGCATACGGTCTTCCTGAGAATACTGAGAAGATATATAAGTTCGTAAGGGTCGACCTCAAGGACTATGGTATCACCGTAGCCGAGGATGAGATACTTGCCTTTGCTGATGTAAATGATACGCTTATTCCCGCATACGCGGAAGGTAGCAACCATATTTTCACTTTGCTTAAGAGAGATTTCCCACAGATGCGCGGATTTTCGCTTCAGGTCGGACGCTCCGCGTGGGATCCCACCGATTCTAATGCTTTGATATACAATTTTACTTTTGTAGAAAAGTATGAAAACGAGCAGGAATATAACGAAGATCCTACCTTCGAAGAAATGCTTGAAACGGTCAAGGGCGTTTACGGCGGAGCAGATCTTTCTGTATTCGGTGACAGTATCTCAACGCTTAACGGTGTTTCTAACAGTGCGAAATATAATGCTACGATTGACAAAAACGTTGCTTATTACGCAAACAACGAATATACCGGAACCGCGGTAAATTCTCCCCTCGCCGTTAAGGATACGTATTGGGGAAGATTTGTATCGCTTGGAAAGATGAACCTCTGCGTTAATAACGCGTGGGGCGGAGATGCTTTCAGCACGGACAGATACATAAGCAGGATTCAGGAGCTTCACAACGTTGATGGAGTTAACCCAGACCTCGTGCTTATCTATTTTGGGATCAATGATGCCAGCAACAAAGCTCAAAGCTTTGTCGGTGAGCTTGTAACACTTCTTGAAAATCGCGGAACAAAGAGCGAGGGAGAGGTTATAAAGGCTTGGCTTGATGCTCTTGTTGCTAATAAAGAAAATTACACATCCTTTGATTTCGCCCAGAGATACGGTTATATGCTTTATCTTCTGACCGAAAAGTATCCTAATGCTAAGGTGGCTTGCGTTTCGCTCATAAACAACAAGATCTCCGAGAGAAAGGAACTTGACGTTACGGCATACAACGTAGTCATCAAGGCTCTTGCCAACTATTTCGGTGGGCTTTACGTAGAGCAGGGCAACGTTTTGAATTATGACAACAGAGCCTTCTATATGATGGACGGCGACCACGTTCATCCCAATATAGCGGGACATGGGCTTATATTTGAGGAAATCGTGCGTACGCTTTATGCGGATATTGTTTCGGACCCCGATTACGAGCCTAAGAAATATCCCGCAGAGGACAAGAACGAGAGCGACGGATATACCGTACAGAGCAATTACGTACCCAAGTCCACTATGGATAAGTTTGTAGGACTCTTTGAAACACTCAAAGCGCATGGAACAGTATACGCCTTGGGCGTAGGTCCGTTCGCGTTCAATGACGTAGAAAGCTTCAAGGGCAAGAGATTGACCTCTATTACAATTCCCGTTATGCAGACAGGAGAGGCTGACGAGAATGGCTGCTTTACGTTTACACTTTCAATATTCAAGAACGATTTTGAATTGATAGCCAACTCGACCGCTCTCAGAACCTATGATCTTAAGATCCCCGCAGCCGAGAACGGACTTGCGGAGAATGCAACTAACATATATAGATTTGTAACGCTTGATCTCAGAAGCTATAATATAGTCATCGCAGAGGATGAGCTTTTGTGCTTTGGGCGTTCGGGCAACTCCTTGATCCCGGGATACGTCGTTGACGGAAACTGCACTAATCCTCTCGGAAGAGTAATGAAGAAGGAAGCTGCTTATATGACCGGCTTCACGCTTGAAGTGGGACGTACTGCATGGGATCCCCATGCGTATGGCTCAAATTCGCTACTCTTTGATTTTACCTTTGAAACCATTTATGAAAGCAAGGCAGCTTATGAGGCTTTACTGAAGGAAGAAGCTGAATTTGAGGTTATGCTTGAGACTGTTAAGGATGCTTATGCGGGTAAGAATTACTCTGTGTTCGGCGACAGTATATCCACTTTTGTTGATGTGTCCAATAACACAGCCTACAACACGACCATTGGCGAAAACCAAGTATGGTATAATAAACGTGCAATAGGCGGTATTTATGATTATACCTATACCTATTGGGGAAGCTTTACCCGTCTTGCGGGAATGGATCTTTGCGTAAACAATGCGTGGAGCGGAGATTCTCTCGGAAGTGGCAGATTCAGGACCAGGGCGGTAAATCTGCACAATAATACAGGCAATACGACCGTAAATCCCGATGTCATTTTCGTTTACTTTGGAATTAACGATACGTGGGATCCCGGACGTGAGGTCAGTGTATGGAAGCCTCTTTATGACGAGCTTCTCAGCTTGATAACCAATAAGTACAAGGATGCTAAGATAGTTTGCGTAGGACTTACCACAAACAACGGCAAGACAGATTATCCCAGAGCTGATATACTTGTTCCTCAGTATAACGCGGCACTTAAGGAGCTTTGCGAAAAATACGGTACGATCTACGTGGACCAGGCGAGCGTGATCAATTCTACCAATTACCAGACCTACATGCACGATGACAGAGTTCTGCACCCCAACGCAGCAGGTCACGAGCTTATATTCAAGCAGATCGTTAAGGCACTTTATGCAGACCTTAAAAAGTAATAACTTCTCTTAAGAAAGGTAACAAGAATGAAAAAATTAACAGCATTACTGTTGGTGCTCGTATTGATTATGTCGACAGCGCTCTTTGCGGCATGTGACTCAAGCGAGTCTACGAATACTAACGCAACATCAAATTCTGATACACAGCAGACCACAAAGCCTACAGAGCAGACTACAGCTAAGCCTGACGAAACACCCGACAATACGCCCGAGGAAAAACCCGCGGAAAAGCCCGAGGTAGCGTTTGCCGATATGCTTATAGACCTTATGTTTGAGTATAAGGGAAAGAACGTTTCGGTATTTGGCGACAGTATTTCGACTTACGGTGGAATATCCAACAATACTCAGTATAATAACACAATAGGTTCAAACGCTGTATATTATACCGGTGGTAACTGCGGTGTTTCGGATTCTAAAGATACCTATTGGGGAAAATTTATCGACGGAACCTTTACCAAGCTGTGTGTAAATAACTCGTGGAGCGGTGACGCTCTCAGAAGTCAGAGGTTTTTGAACAGAGCTGTAAACCTTCACCAAAATAACGGTGAACCTCACCAAAACCCCGATATTATTCTCGTTTACTTCGGCATCAACGATATATGGAGTAACGCCACAACTCCCTCAAGACCTTGCGGAGAGCTCAACACTCTTGTCAAGAACCGTGGAGATAAGAGTGTAAAGCAGGTCGTAGAAACTTGGCTTGAAGGAGTTCTGGAAAAATATAAGAATAACAATATAGTTAACTGTAACTGGGATGAGTATTATGCGCTTATGCTTCATCTCATGACAACCACCTACCCCGATGCGAAAATAGTTTGTGTTGGACTTACGATGAATAACAGTGCGAGCTATGCGAACGACACAGTTCTCGTTCCTCAGTATAACGAGACTATAGTAAATCTCTCAGAGTATTTCGGTACGCTTTTCGCAGATCAGATCTCAGTGATCAATGAGAGCAATTATACCCAGTACATGGGAGATTCGGCTCTCCTTCATCCCAACGAGGCAGGACATCAGAAGATCTTTGAGCAGATAGTCAAGGCGCTTTACAAGGATATGATGAGTAATAAAGAATAAAAAAATCCGCAGCTGCATTGCAGCTGCGGATTTTTATGCCTTCTCGAAAAGCTCTGTACTGTCAGGCTTATATTTGTAAAGTGTAAGGTCAGAGCCAAAATATACCCCGTCCTGCTTCGTGACGGAGTAGGGAACCGAGAAGTAAAAATATCCGCCACCCATGGAAGCCATTCCAGTAGATCCGTAGGGGAAGAAGGACCCTCTGAGTGAGTTTTTATCGAGAGCTGTTCCCACCTCGCTTAAGCTGAGAATCAATCCGCTTTCATCCTTCCTTTTGCAGATAGGACCGAATGTGGGGGCGATTTTTCCGTCTACTACGAACATAGGATAGTTGACAAAAGCTTCCTTAATGCCTTTATATACGGCAATAAACCAATTTTGACTGTACGTATCGTACTCAATATTCTGTATGCCCCAGGTCGTATTTCCCGTATAAAGAAAATATCGTTCCTCAAAGCGTTCGGGACCTGAATGGTGAGGAGCTTCTTGATTTAACGGCTGACCGTATTTTTCAAAAATATCGGGAGAATATTGGAGAATGACCTGGTGGTCGTTGTCCTCTCGTTCAAGATCACTGTATATTCCGTATGCCACCATAAACTTTTTAGGTGAATCCTCGGGGGCGCCGAATACGGGACCGTATGCGATCCCGTCTATACCGCTACAGCCGTAGCGGTGCTTTTTTTCGCTCACCTCATCATACTCGGAGTAGTCCTTGACTACGTCACGAAGATATACAGCGCTCATGATCCCGTCTTTCTCGGAATCCATACCCATTCGTGTTATTTTATCTACGTCAAATCGTACAAGATAAAAGGAATCTTCAAGTGAAGGATTCCAACCTGTACGAGCGATAATTCCTTTGCCTATGGAATCGTGCTTTAGCTCAAGAGAGCCGTAAACCATTCCGTCATCACAGCTTAATACTATACAACCGAGATGTCCCGCAAGACGCTCGGCACTTCCGATGGGGTTCCCGAGCATATCGGTTTTTAATAGTATCGTGGTAAAAGAGTAGTAAACGTAGCCTTTCCTCTCGTCCACAGCTATTCCTTGAATATGTCCTTCTTTCCATTCCTTGCTGTTTATAACCTTAGGTAAGCTCATATTTCACCTCGTAAAGTTTTTTTAAATTTTACCACTTATCACTATTTTTGTCAATACATTTTGATATGTATTCAATGCCCAATACTCCTATAAAAACTATACTGAAGCTCATTAAGGAATGCTCAAGCATGGGAAAAACTCTGTATCTGTAGGTTACCGAGCCTATGACGGGGAAGGTGCTGGCAAACAGTGTTATCGCGCAAACGTAAGTCGGATCGTAGCCATGTCGTTCTGTGGGCCAAGGAGTTGA
>JAZSJE010000093.1:0-10686 GCA_045534135.1 Eubacteriales bacterium | reverse complement strand
GGGAATTGGCGGCTGGCGTCTTGACGTAGCCGACGAGCTGTCCGACCGCTTTTTGGATGAGTTCTGTGCCTCTGCAAAGGCGGAGAGCAACGGTGAAGCGGTAATTATTGGCGAGGTTTGGGAAAATGCCGCTGAGAAAGAGGCATACGGAAAAAGAAGAAAATATCTGCGAGGCAGTCAGCTTGACAGCGTAATGAACTATCCGCTGAGAAACTCAATCTTAGATTTTGTTATTTACGGAAATTCAGATATGCTTGCGGATACTCTCAAATCTATCTACTCGATATATCCTAAGGCTGTCAGTGATTCACTAATGAATATACTTGGAACTCACGATACCGAAAGAGTGTTGACTGTGTTTGGTAAGGGTACGGCTGACGTTTGCTGGGAAAAGGGAAGCGTGCTGGCAGAAAAGCGTCTTTCCAAGCGTCAGAGATCAATGGCACTGAAAAGACTCAAGGTAGGAGCAACTCTGCAATATACGGTTTATGGGGTGCCGTCACTGTATTACGGCGACGAGGCCGGACTTGAAGGCTACCACGATCCCTTCTGCCGCATGCCTTATCCGTGGGGTAATGAGGATAAAAAGCTGCTTGAATTTTACAAAAAGCTCGGTGTGATAAGAGAAAATAATAAGGAGCTTTTCGCTAAGGGTGAGTTCAGGATCTTATATGCCGAGGGCGGTGTTATAATATATGAAAGATATACCGAGAACGATAGTGTATTGATAATAGCAAATGCATCGAAGAATGCCTTTGAATATAAGCTTAGAGGAACGTATAGCGATCTTCTTACCGAAAAGGCATATTCGGGTTCGGTAAATAGCATGGATTGCGCAATAATAAAAAAGGATTGAAAACATGGGATTTTTTAAGAAACTGTTCAAGAGCAAGGACCCGGACAGCAAGGCATTCAGACTTGAGATGGCAAGATCGGTATGCGGACAGCATATAAAGTACGTTACCGAAAAGCGCGATGGAGTTGAGGAGGTAATAGGTCGTAGCGGAGGCATTAATATCCGCAACGATGAGTTTATCGTTTATGCCTCGGCAAACGTGGTTTTTCGCTGTAAGCTTGATGAGGTGCATATCTGGGAGCTGCTCTCTAAGGACGGTGTTGTTATAAGCGGTCCCGATATCGAAAACGGCGGTGTTGAAAGGACAGTAGTTGCCTTTTACGTTTATCACAGAAAGTGATGCTGCTTATGGAAAAAAGAGATATAGAATTTATGCGGCAGGCTATTGCTCTTGCCAAAAAAGCGGCAGAGCTTGGCGAGGTGCCTGTGGGCGCTTTGATAGTTGATAACAATACTGGCGAGATATTGGCGAGCGCCTATAATCTGCGTGAAACAGAAAAAAAGGCTACGGCTCATGCAGAGGTGATGGCGATCGACCGGGCTTGCTCTAAAAGAGGAGATTGGCGTCTTTCGGGATGCACGCTTTACGTCACGCTTGAGCCTTGCCCTATGTGCGCGGGGGCACTGATAAACTCAAGAATAGACAGAGTGGTTTTCGGTGCGGCGGATCTTTTGGCAGGCTGCTGCGGAAGCGTGATAAATTTCAATTCCTACCCCTTTAATCATGCATTTGCTCTGCGTGGCGGTGTTTGTGAGGACGAGTGCAGGGAGCTTTTACAGAATTTCTTTAAGAAACGCAGAATATAGTATAAGTTTAAAAGGAAGAAATCGGACACTTCGATTTCTTCCTTTTTTTAATTATTATGTCTTATATCGGACGGGAGCTTTCCAAGATAATGCTTGAAGGTCTTGCTGAAAAAAGAAAGGTTTTTAAAGCCGCAAAGTCTTGCGGCCTCGCATACACGTATACCGTTGGATATTAAAATAGCTGCTTGCTTTGTCCTGTACTCATTTGTGTAATCAATTATCGTGCGTCCCGTTGCTGCTTTGAACGCACGTGAAAGCACGTATTTATCAGTATAAATGCTTTTGGATAGCTCATCAAGAGAGAATTTTCTGTTATAATTTTCGCGAATAAATCTGATAGCGCATTTTACGTTTTCGTAATTTAAGTCAGAATATTTTTGCGATACCTCTTTTACGGTGTGATTTTCGCAAAGCAATATCAAAAGAGATATGGCAAGCAATCGCAAGCGTGCAACACGGCATTTCGAGGAGGAAAAATATATGTTTTCCAATTCTTCAAATATCTTTGCGATCTTTGGGTCGTGGATCTTTTGCTTGAATTCTAATTGCAGAGGATCTATTCCGCAATTTTCGCAGAATTTTTGATCGATTATCAAACAGGAATAGACCAATTCGTGCTCTGTGCCTGTATGATGTATTACATTTGCGTTTACGACTACGGTATCACCCTTTTTAAACTCTGTGTATTCTCCGTCGAGAAGCACAGAGCCACAGCCCTCGTTGCAAAACTGTATCTCAAGATTTTCGTGCCAGTTCATTTCTTCGCTGTATATAAGGTCTGTGCGCTTCAGTCTGGAGTGAAAAACAAAGGGAAGCTTCTCTGAGAAATCTACGTATTCTTCATATCGGTTATTAAGCATAAATTCTCCTTTTTGCAAGATAGTGTTAAAAAATACCAATATTTTGCATTGACAAAGCTATAAAAGTCTATATAATATTATACATAGGATCAAAAAAATGTCAATACAAACAGGAGAAAATAAATATTATGGTAGATATCATAGCACATGCGTTTGGTATTGGAGCCATGTGCGCGCTTTTTTTGGCCTATCAGCAAAAGAACCGAACAAAGCTGATAATAAGTAAGCTTTGCGCTGACGTTTGTTGGGTTGGACATTATTTTTGCCTTGGCGCTTATGGCGGTATGGTACCCAATTTTGTCGGTATATTCCGTGAGCTTGTATTCGTTCAACGCGGTAGGAAGCGCTGGGCAAGCTCGGCAGTAATTCCAATAATATTTATTTTGCTGAATTGGACGATAGGAATAGCTACGTTTGGGCGACCGATAAATATACTTCCGATTGCAGCGTCTACCTTTGTCACTGTGTCGCTTTGGCTCAAAGATCCAAGGCTTACAAAGATAATTTCAATACCCGTTTCGCTTACTTTTCTTATTTATGATATCTTTGTGGGCTCGTGGATAGGCATAGTAAACGAGAGTGTTGCCATCATTTCAATATTTATATCTTTTATAACCGAAGGGAGAAAAACAAAAATGAGCATTTTTTCAAGTGATTTTGTAACCGATAAAGAGCGGATACTTATTGAAGGGTCAGCGATAGTCGATCCTGCGGCAGTGATCGAGGCAGGTGATGCCACGAGTGAGGCAATAGCAAAGGGTGAGGCATTTGCCGAGGAGATAAGTGAGCGCTTCGTAGCCGACTTTGAAAAAAATGGCATTGATAAAATGGCTCACGTTTCGACCTTTGCCGTTATAGACGGCACGGTGTATATGACCTATTACGCGAATACTCAATCCGAAAAGGAGGACCCTGAGCACCAAACAGCGCGTCTGGTATACTGTCCTGAGGATGATCCGCAAAATCAGACAGTGTTAGATATTCAGTCGGTAGGCGACATTTGCTCGGGGTTGCGTGTAAATATGGTGTATGACACTATATTTGCGAGAAAGGACGAGGATACACTGTGTATCCTTTGGACTGCCAAGGTCGGGGATACATATTACCGACTTTACAGAGATTTCAGCCTTTCCAAAAAGCTGCTTGGCGAGGTCGGCGTGAACAGATTTAAGGTCGGTGATATAGTAAACGATTTTAGTGACAGCGGGATAGTCAGCGCGCTTAGTGCCAACGGTATCGGATATAAAAAGATGTACAGTGATATAGGCATTATGCAAAAGTTTACCTCACGCGAGGAGGGAGGAGAAGTATATTACTATACGGGAGCATACAGCGGTGATCTTAATATGATAATCAAGAGCCGTGATTTTATTACGTGGGAATACGTTGCTCAGCCCCCGTTTGTAAATCGCTCGATGTGGGAAAACGCTACCTACGTTATAGGTGACAAATGCTATTATTTCGTTCGCCAGCAGTGGGATGATAAATACGGATTTCTGACTGTCTACGATATTGCGAAGGACAGCTGGGAAGCACCTGTATTGATAGGTGACTGTCAGTCACGCTCGGACTTTATAGAATACGGCGGAGCTCTTTATTTGTTCCATGCCCCGATAGATCGTGAGCATATAGGCCTTATAAGGATAGACACCAAGAGTATAGCCAAGAGCAAGATAGTTTTTCAGGCTAAGATGCATACAAGCTGCTTTTATCCTTTCATTCAGTATTTCGATAAAAACGAGCTTGCTATGTCCTATACGGTAAACCGCGAGCATATAAGGCTGGCAAAATTCACGCTTTCTAAATATATATGAAGAAAAGCACTCTGCCAAGCTTAAATGGCTTAGCAGAGTGCTTCTTTTATTTTATTTTTTTGAATGCACCTGGTCCCTCTCCATACGTCTTGATATAGGCTCGGTAAAATGAGGAGTAGTCACCGAAGGCACATTCCTCACAGGCGGTATAGGCGGAAACACCGCTTTCTATCTTCACGCGCGCGGCCGCAAGACGCTTTGCGTTTACGTATTGCCATACAGATGCGTGGGTAGCCTTTTTGAAAATCCTTTCGACCTGAGAAACGCTTAAGAAAAAGTGGTTTGCGATAGATTCGACCGTGAGCTTTTCAAAAAGATGATCGTTGATATATGCGGTTATCTGTCCCGCGAGCGTGCTTTGCAATTCAGGCGTTTTTCGCTTGTTGAAGCTGTCGCATATTCCCTGAAGAAGCGGGAGAAGATTTGAAATTATAGCAAGGCGCTTTGCGTAAGGGTCGTTTGAGCTTATACACATTGCCTTTACGCAGGAAAGCGCGGAGGCACCGCTTATGTCTGAGGGTCTGTAAAGATTATCGCTGCCGAGCGGTCTGTCGTTGAAGGGAATAAGCAGACGGTGCTCGGGATCTATCGACTCCAATATTGAAGGGGAAAAATTGATAACGTAGCGCTCGTAGGGACAGTCCTCAAGGAAGGAGGCAAAATGCGATTCGTTTTGACGCATGATAAGAAGATTTCCCGAGGAAAGCTCATATTCATTTCCTTCAACGTGATATGATGCCTTTCCTGAAACGAAAATATACATTTCCATATTTCCGTGCATGTGCATGGCAAAGGATTTTTGCTCGGGGTGTCGGTCCACCGAATGAGATAGATGTAGATCGGGAAATGTTGATTCATATATTATGCCCATATGCGCCTCCGTAAATAATTTGTAGCTATATTTTAACATCACATGCGCAAAATTGCAATAGTTTTGCAAAAAATAGCAATTCCAATTTGAATTTTTATGCGGTATAATAAAGTTGTATAGGTATATCATAATGGAGGAAATGAAATGTGGTGTAAATTATCCGCCTTTGCGGACGAGGTGTCAAACGATTTTTCAAAGCAGATAAAATTTCTTGACGAGAGAAAGATCCCTTATCTTGAGATAAGAAATCTTGATGGGCAGAACGTAGGAGATCTCAGCCTTGAGAAGGCAAAGGATATCCAAAAAAGGCTTGAGGACAAGAATATTGCCGTCTGGTCGATAGGCTCGCGTATCGGAAAGATAGGAATAAAGGCCGATTTTGAGCCACATCTTGAAGAATTTAAGCGCACAATTGAGATAGCAAACGCGCTCAAATGCGACAAGATGAGGCTGTTCAGCTTTTATATTCCCGAGGGAGAGAATGCCGACGAATACAGGGATACCGTAATGGAGCGCCTTTACGCTTTTGCGCAGGCATCAAAAGGAAGCGGAGTTCTGCTATGCCATGAAAACGAAAAGGGCATATACGGAGATGAAATAGACAGATGTATTGATATTGCAAAAAACGTCGACGGCATCAAATTGGTATTTGACCCTGCTAATTTTGTTCAGTGCGGTGTTGACACGCTTGAGGCGTGGCAGAAGCTGAAAAAATATATCGCGTACGTTCATATCAAGGACGCGCTTCCCGATGGAAGCGTAGTGCCTGCCGGGAAGGGGCACGGAAAAATTTTCGCAATTCTTGCGGACTATAAGACTATGGGCGGAGGGGTCCTTACACTTGAGCCTCATCTGACCGTATTTGACGGGCTTGCGGGGCTTGAGCGAGAGGGCGAGAAAACAAAGATGGCATATAGCTTCCCCGATAGCGAAACGGCATTTATAGCCGCACATGATGCATTGACTTCAATTATTTCACAAATATAAAGCGGAGGAATAAAATGAGAATAGGAGCACAGCTTTACACTGTAAGAGATCACACAAAAACACTTGAGGAATTTTCTGATACTCTTGCGAGAGTGGCGGATATTGGATATGAGTACGTTCAGGTATCCGGTACGTGCGCGTTTGAGGCGGATTGGTTGGCACAAGAGCTTAAAAAGAACGGACTCAAGTGCGGAATTACTCACACCGACAGAGGTCTTATAATGAACGAAACCGAAAAGGTCATAGCGGATCACAGAGCTTTCGAGTGTGACTATATAGGAATCGGCTGGTATGAGCTTTTGAAGCATGGAACCGAAGGCTTCGTTAAGGATTTCTCAGAAGCGGCAAAAAAGATAGCCGCAAGCGGGCTTCATCTCAGCTACCACAACCATGATTTTGAATTTGCAAAGGGAAGCTCAGGCAGAATATATCTTCTTGAAATGCTTGACGCGTTTACACCCGAGGAGCTGAAATTCACGCTTGATACCTTCTGGGTACAGGCAGGTGGCGGGGATCCCGCATGGTGGATAAACGAGCTTAAGGGAAGAACTCCTTGTGTACATTTTAAGGATATGTCCTATGGCCGTAGGATGGAGGCTGTCGGAAGCGGAAATATGAATTTCGACGCTATAATAAAGGCTTGCTACGATTCGGGTGTTGACTATGCCTTTGTCGAGCAGGACGATTGCAACGGTGAGGATCCCTTCAAGTGCCTGGAGAGCAGCTACAAATTTCTTAACGCGCAGGGCTTGAAATAATAAATAACAAGGAGAACTGAAATGGCAGACAAGATAAAGCTCGGTATAATCGGAATGGGTAATATGGGTAAGGAGCATTCCAAAAACGTTGCCCTTCACGGAAAGTGTCCCAGTGTTGAGCTGGTAGCGGTTGCGGATATAGATCCCAAAGCGCTTGAATGGGCAAAGGAAAATCTTCCCGATAGCGTAACGCTTTTCGATGACGCTGAGAAGATGATGGATAGCGGACTTATTGATACCTGCCTGGTCGCTATTCCTCACTACTATCATCCCTATTACGCGCTTCGTGGATTTGAAAAGGGAATAAACGTGCTTATCGAGAAGCCTGCCGGCGTTTATACCCGTCAGGTAAGAGAGATGAACGAGGCGGCAGCGAAGGCTGACGTAAAGTTCGGTATAATGTTTAATCAGAGAACCGACCCGCTTTATTCTAAGGCTCATGAGATAGTACACAGCGGACAGCTTGGAAATCTCAAGAGAATGGTTTGGATAATCACTAACTGGTACCGCACGCAGGCATATTATGACTCGGGTTCATGGCGCGGAAGCTGGAATGGAGAGGGCGGAGGAGTGCTTCTTAATCAAGCCCCGCACAACCTTGACCTCTGGCAGTGGATCTGCGGCATGCCAAAGAAGATATATGCAAGATGTGCTATCGGTAAGTATCACGATATCGGAGTTGAGGATGACGTTACTATTTTCGGTGAATACGAAAACGGTGCTACCGCAACCTTCATTACTACAACGGGTGAAACCCCCGGTACAAACAGACTTGAGATATCGGGTGAGCTTGGTAAGATAGTCGTAGAGGGCGGAAAGCTCAAATGGTGGAGGCTTGACCGCAACGAGCGTGATATATGCGCAAACGAGAAAAACGGTTTTTACTCCTCTAAGCCCGAATACATCGAGTTCGAGGAAAAGGTTGCACTCGGACATCCTATGATCCTTGAAAACTTTGCGAAAGCTATCCTCAACGGTGAAAAAATGATAGCTCCCGGTGAGGACGGAATAAACTCACTCACACTCTCAAACGCGGCTTATCTTTCAACGTGGACAGGCAAAACGATAGATCTTCCCGTGGATGAAGCCGAGTTTGAAAAACACCTTAAGGAGCTTTGTGACAAGGAGCCCGCTAAGAAAAAAACGTTTGAGGTCAGCGAGGAAAATTGCGCTGAGCGCTGGAAGGTAAGATGGTAACGTTAGTAAAAGTACACAAAATCGTCTGAATAATTTTGGTAAAAATACAGATTGAGATTTTTATCGTTTTATGGTAAAATAAAGTGACTGATGATGGCATCAAAAACTAAAATAAAATATTTGAGAAAAGGAGAAAAACTATGAAAAAAGTGATTGCGCTTCTTCTTCTGCTTTGCATGGTTTCAATAGCTCTCGTAGCTTGCGGCGGTGGAGAACAGAAGAATAGCAACAAAACCACTAAGCCTACAAAGCCTACTGAAACCAACACTTACGGTGAAGTAGAGGTTATGGGTACAACTTTCAATTGGGAAGACATACACTTTGATGATGAAGTCCTGAAGGTTATGGCTCGTGCTGACTACAAGGTTCAGAAGGAATGGGGTAAAATTGAAACCGCAGACGTAGACGGACTTTCTGTTGAGATCGAAAAGAGAAATGCAAAGGTTGAGAATGACCTTGGCATTGACGTGCAGATGACCTACATGGGCGACCAGTGGGCAGGCACCTTTGCAGACGTTAACATGGCAGCTGTACAGCAGGACTACGATTCCAATTTGAACGCTTATGACATCGTAGCATGCTACGGTTACATAGGTCTCAGAAGTGCTTACCGTAATATCTGGGCAAACCTTCTCGACACAGATACGTTCCCCTACTTTGATTTCAGCCTTATCTGCTGGAACCAGGGTCTGAGAAACAACGGAACAGTTAACGGAAAGCTTTATCTTTGCTCCGGTGACTTCAACATTTCCTTGTTCGACTCTACAATGATCATGTGGCACAACAAGGACCTCTATGAGCAGCTTCTTACGAAGACCAACGACACAACTTCCCCTAAGGATCTTCAGGATACTATAATCGCGGGTGAGTGGACCTACTCCGAGCTTTACAAGTGGGCTGCTTACTACGAGAATACCGACCTTGAGAGCAACAAGGGAGATATCTTCGGTCTGTTCCTCCAGGGTGAGATCTATCCGACTCAGCCCTTTGACGCAATTCCTTACGCTTGGGACCTTGAGTTCATCAAGACCAATCCCGACGGAACTCACTCCTACAACTACCAGAACAATGAAAGAGCTGAAAAGGCTTTGACCATGTTCCGTAACCTTTGGAGCGAGAAGGGAACCGCTACCGAGACTACTGGCGGACCCAACTTCCCCTCCGGTAAGCTTCTGTTCTCTGCAGACTGTATCTGGTTCAGCGAAGAGGGTAACCTTGCTCTCCGTAACATGAAGAACCGTTACTCGCTTACTCCTTGGCCTAAGTACGACGAGACTCAGGACCACTACGCAACTACCTCTCAGGACTACTTCACCACGATGGCTGTAATCGACCACTCCAGCTCTCCCGTGCCTACTAAGGGAGAGGAGATCAGCGCATACCTCCAGTATGCTACCGAGTATTCTTACACCAACGTTCGTATGTTCTACTTCAAGGAGATCGTAGAGCCTAAGTACTTCGGTAACTTCTCTGACGGAACGACCAAGAAGTCCATAGCAATATTCAACACTATCATCAACAACCTCGAATATGACTTCGGTACTATTTACGCAGGTTCACTTGAGGGTGTAATTTCTCAGTGCTGGAGATATAACATTCTTCTTAAGAACGGTGCGGGCGCAGGCAAGGAGCTTGCTGAAACCACCGTATTCCAGAAGTATTGGGATAAGCACGAAACCTACGATGCTGCACTTGTAGAGCTTGATACTTGGCTTGGCGTAATCGAGGAATAATCGAATATTGACTCAATAAAAATAAAAAGCGACGTCTTTTGACGTCGCTTTTTTGTTTTTGGCAAAATTAACAAAAAACGGCGGATAAATTTGTTTAATAATGTGAATTGAGTTTTGGAGCAATTTGTGATATAATTAACCAAGGATGATACCATCAAATATTACTAAAGAGGAGAGAAAGTATGAAAAAAGTAATTGCGCTTCTTCTTCTGCTTTGCATGGTCTCAGTAGCTCTTGTAGCTTGCGGCGGCGGAGAACAGAAGGATAGCAACAAAACCAGTAATACTACCAAGCCTACTGAAACGAATACATACGGTGAAGTAGAGGTTATGGGTACAACTATTAACTGGGAAGACGTACACTTTGAAGATGAAGTTCTGAAGGTTATAGCTCGTAACGACTATAAGGTTCAGAAGGAATGGGGTAAAATTGATACCGCAGACGTAGACGGTCTTTCTGTTGAGATCGAAAAGAGAAATGCAAAGGTTGAGAATGACCTTGGCATTGAAGTACAGATGACCTATCTTGCTGACCAGTGGGCAGATACCTTCAGAGAGCAGATCATGACAGCGGTCGTTCAGGACTATGAATCTAATCTGAACGCTTATGACATCGTAGCATGCTACGGATATCAGGGTATGAGCACTGCTTACCGTAATATCTGGGCAAACCTTCTCGACACGGATACGTTCCCCTACTTTGATTTCAGCCTTATCTGCTGGAACCAGGGTCTGAGAAACAACGGAACAGTTAACGGAAAGCTTTATCTTTGCTCCGGTGACTTCAACATTTCCTTGTTCGAC
>JAZSJE010000045.1:0-4626 GCA_045534135.1 Eubacteriales bacterium | reverse complement strand
TCCTTCCCCATCGTACTTATATCCAACCAATCCTCCGGCATAGCTGTAAATGCTTATGCTTGTGTTTGTATCAGTTCTTGAGCTTGAGGACTTCACATCACCGGTAGCATAAGAATTACTAACGTATCCGCGGTTATAACCAATCAAACCTCCGGCCTGACTGTTTCCGTTGGTGCTTACAGCTTCCGCATTACCGATAGCATAACAATTTGCGACGCTTGCCGTTACATTACTGCCAACAAGTCCTCCGGCATTAGCGGAACTTATACTGTATGTATAGCTGGAACCCGGATTTGGAATAGACGAAGCGATTGCATTTCCCGTAGCATAGCAGTTCATTATACCGCCCTCATTAATTCCAACCAATCCCCCGGCATTGCTTGAAGTATATTTAGCGTTGGAAGTAGCGCTTGCATTTCCGGTTGCATAACTGCTTTTGATATACCCCTCATCGTTGAAACCTACAAGTCCTCCTGCAGAGCCTTGCTTACCGTCACTTATACTGGTTACGTTTCCGGTGGCATAACAACTTTCTACTGTTCCCCGCAAATTGTGACCAAGTAGTCCTCCCGCATAAACAGTACTACTAACCTCACACTCAGAGTAACAAGCTATAATATTTCCCGTGTTAAAACCAATCAAGCCTCCGATATCGGCATCATTTGGATTTGAGGTCGACACTTTTCCTTTTGAGTGGCAGTTAACAACAGCACCTGCGTTAAAAGCAATCAAGCCTCCTGCACGATTAAAATATCCGTTTATCGTTACTTTTTCAACACCAAGATTTTTTACCGTTCCATAGTTATTCATAAACAATGCCGCGTTATGAATTTCGCTGCTTGTTATTTTAAAATCAAATATTTTATGGTTGTCTCCATCAAAGGTAGCAAATGTTCTGCTTACAGGTCTGAATTCAACTCCTCCCAAATCAATATCGGACATAAGAATATAATTCATTGTAAGAGTTTTATCTTGAAGCTTCAGTAATTGCTCCTTTGTGGATATTTCTATAAATTTGTTGCGATTACTTACTATATAATGGTAATTGAGCTGCGGATATTCGCCCGAAAAATTCCAGACATCAATTTCGACAGTCCACAAATTATTATTCACCCATTCTTGTGACTTGAAATTTTCCAATACAGTGACATTACCGTATGTATTGGTAAGACTACCCGTTGTTTTTAAATTGCCGTCATAAACTGTAAATATTTGATTGCTGCTGCGATAACAATTTATTATTGAGTCTTTTGGTTGTTGACTGTAGCCAACAAGACCTCCTATATACTCGCTGTTAGCAGTTACGTTACCTGCGGCATAGCTGTTGACTATAATTGACCCGTTATAACCAATCAAGCCTGCTGCGTATCTACCAACTCCGCCAAAATCACTTTCGCAATTAACGTTTCCTACAGAATAACAGTTTATGACATTACCGATATTATAAGCAATCAATCCTCCCGCATATGTAGTACCACGAGTATCAGCTGTTGAATAACTGTTGATAACATTTCCGTCATTATAGCCTATAAGTCCTCCTGCATATCCTACTTTTGAAAGTTCATATTCTATACTAACTTTAGCCTTACCATTTGCATATCCCGTAAAATAACAGTTAGAAATACTTCCTTTCTCGTTGTAGCCGACCAATCCTCCTACGTAACTATATATATCATCCTCATATGAGCTGATTACATTCCCTTGGGCATAACAGTTTGTGACAATTCCCTTATTGTAAGCAATCAAAGCTCCCGTACGGTACGCCTTCGTATTTATGTTAAAATTCTCGATGCCAAGGTCTTTTATTGTTCCGATATTACAGCCAAACAAACCCGCATCCGCTACGTCGCTTGTGATTTTAAAATTCGATACGGTATGTCCGTTCCCGTCAAAAGCACCGGAAAAGCTCTCATAAGCAGATCCTATAGGCGTCCACTCGGCACCGCCAAAATCTATATCGTTCAAAAGAAGATATTTTCCGTCCAAAGAAATGTTCTTTAATTCCTCAGCTGTGCTTATGGTTCTTGTTGCGCATAAGGTGCAGGTGCGATTTTCAAATTTGTGTCCCGTCTTTTCCTTGTAGGTCGTATAATCACATCTTCTGCACGTTACATAAGCATCCCAACCTATTTCATCACAAGTCGGAACCTTTCCCGAATGATTGACAGTGTCATGCTTAAGAGCCTTGATAATCTCCTGCTTTACCACTGTCTTACCGCACTCAGTACATTTTTTGCCATCTGTAAGTCCGTCCTTTGTGCACGTCGCAGCAAAGCCTTTAACGATTTGTAAGGAATCCTTATGGGCGCAAGCATTACCATCCTCGGCATTATCTTCGTTTTTTCCGTCGTCCTTGCTGTCTTCCTTTCCAGCATCACCCTTGTTTTGCTCGCTCTCATCATTTTCAAGCTTATTATCCGAATTGTTATTTTTGTCGCTGTTCACCTTTTGATTTGTTGTTATACTTGCTTTGCTTTCCTCGCTATCGTCACACGAAGCAAACACGCATAAAACCATAATCGCCACTAAGATGCACAAAAAAATTCTTTTCATGTTTCCCCTCCAAAATAAATTCATAAACAAAACATACATTTCAATTTTATCACTCTTTGTTATAATTGTAAAGCAAAAATTTAATTTTTTCATGATTTGTTGCAATTTCTATCTATTTGCGCTATAATATGACTAAGTAAGAAATGAAAGGCGGATCTCTATGAAAATTCTCATCACGGGCGGGTCACGCGGCATAGGAAAGGCTATGGTAGAGTGCTTCTCCTCCCCCGAAAACAAAATTGCTTTTATATACAGGTCAAATCACGACTCTGCAAAAGAGCTTCGCGAAAAATTCGGTGCCATAGCTATCTGCGCCGACATATCAAAGACCGAGGAGGCAAATCGGGCTACCGCTGAGGCTATATCCGAGCTGGGCGGCATTGACATCCTTATAAATAACGCGGGAATTTCACAGATAAAGCTTTTCACCGACATAACAGACGAGGATTGGCAGACGATGATAGACACCAATCTTTCAAGCGCATTTTACGTTACGCGAGCAATTCTTCCCTACATGATATCCCAAAAAAGCGGTAGGATAATAAATACCGGCTCTATGTGGGGCAAGGTCGGCGCGTCCTGCGAGGTCCATTATTCGGCAAGCAAGGCTGCTCTGCGCGGCATGACACTGGCACTCGCTAAGGAGGTCGGTCCCTCCGGAATAACCGTAAATGCGATCGAACCAGGGGTAATAATGACCGATATGTGTGCATCCTTTGATGAGGAAACTCTGCACGCTCTTGCACAGGAAGCACCTATGTGCCGCCTTGGAAATCCACGCGACGTAGCAGGATTGGCATATTTTCTCGCATCGGACGAGGCATCCTTTATAACGGGACAAATAATAGGAGTTGACGGCGGCTTCGCCCTTTGATAAATATGAATACACCTATTGAAACAGAAAGAAAATTTTTGATACGCATCCCAGACGTCGCATATCTTTCTTCGATCGAGGGAGCTCGGGTAATGAAGATGGAGCAGACCTATCTCCTTACCGACGGAAAGACCAATGCCAGAGTACGAAAAATAGACGAGAACGGGTCTATAAGATTTATAAAGACCGTAAAGCAAAGGATCTCCACGCTTTCCTGCTATGAGAGCGAAACCGAAATATCCGCTGCGGAGTATAACGAAGAATTAAAAAGTGCTGATACGACCAAAAAGGCAATAATAAAAACAAGATATGCCTTCCCCTTCGATAAGCATACGGTAGAGATAGACGTATACCCTTTTTGGAATGACAGAGCCATACTCGAGATAGAAATGACAAGCGAGGATGAGATGATCACACTTCCCGCTTTTATCGAGATAATAAAGGAGGTATCCGAGGACGGACGCTACAAAAATACAAATCTCGCCAAGAGCATCCCGTTAGATACAATTTAATTTTTGTATTTTTAAAAAAGCCCTTGACTTTTCTCTGCCTATGTGATATACTTTTTAAGTCCGAAAAATAACTTTCGGCTTTTTGATATGCGGGTATGGCGGAATTGGCAGCTTCGAAAACGAGCGCACCCAGTGGGTGATCAAGTGAGTTTGAGAAGGCGCACAAACAAGGAGTATAAAGCACGGCTGTGCTTTATGCGACTATGTTTGAAGCCGTATCGCGGGCGCGGCTGCCTTAAACGCCAAAATTTAATATGCGGGTATGGCGGAATTGGCAGACGCGCTAGATTCAGGTTCTAGTCTTTGCAAGGAGGTGCAGGTTCAAGTCCTGTTACCCGCACCAGTGTGAGTGTCCATAAGGGCACTCACATTTTTTGTATCTGTTATGAACACTCGTACCAATAAAATAGGGATACGCTTTTGCGTATCCCGAAGCAGACGCACAAAAACGCAAACTCCGATAGTCGCCAAACTAACTTTACGTGAAAAGAGTGTAACACACTGTTTTTACCGAAAGCGGAATTTGCATTTTATCAAATTCACCGGTAAAAACAGTATACTCAAAACAGAGTCTAACTATCCCTGAAAATAAAGATAGTACACCCGTTTTCACGTGTATTAAGTTAGCTTGGCACTTTTATTATAGCACCTTTGGGGAGGCTTGTCAAGTCCCCGCAGAAAAAAGAA
>JAZSJE010000174.1:0-4815 GCA_045534135.1 Eubacteriales bacterium | reverse complement strand
AAGCAAAGAGGAAATCTTATCGCTTACAACCTCGGTGGGATGATAGTGTCCGTTATCCATAAGAGGTGTAATGCCCTTGTAGTCCGAGTACGAAAGGCAGAATTCCGATGAGCCGACGGTGTAGCTTTCAACACCGATGCCGAACACCTTGGATTCAAGAGTTACGTAAACCTTGCTCTTGTCGTAAGGGATGGAAAGTATCTCGTCAAGCGACTTCTTAAAGCGAGCTCTGGGTCCCATTCGGTCAGCGGGAATATCCTTATATCCGTCAGGTGTCCAGATGTTCATTACACAGGGCTCACCCGTTTCGTTAGCAAAATATTCGGCAATTCTAAGACAAGCCTTGCCGTGCTCTACCCAATACTTACGGACGTTCTCATCAGGCGATGAAAGCGTAAGTCCATCCTTTACCATGGGGTGAGAGAAATATGTAGGATTGAAATCAAGTCCCATACCTCTTACCTTTGCAAACTCGACCCACTTCGCAAAATGCTTAGGCTCTATTTTATCTCTGCCAACAGCCTCTCCGTCAAAAATAGCGTAGGACGCATGAAGATTGAGCTTCTTCTTACCTGGAGTTAATGAAAGAGCCTTGTCAATGTCAGCCATAAGCTCCTCGGGAGTATTTGCCTTTCCCGGATAATTACCCGTAGTCTGGATACCGCCCGAAAGTGCCTCTCTGCTATCAAATCCTCCAACGTCATCTCCCTGCCAGCAATGTACCGACACGATAACATCCTTAAGCGTATTCAATACCTTTTCGGTGTCAATACCGTAGGCTGCGTAAATTTCTTTTGCTTCTGTGTATCTGCTCATGCTTTATATACCTCCCTTATGTTGAACGAGCGCTTAACTATTTCTCTTGCCGCGCTCAAATTTATGCTTTCATCTCTCATTATCTGAGAAATAAGATTTCCCGTAGCCGTTGCCTCTCCAAGTCCGATAGACACGTTCTTGCCTGTGTATTTGCCGGTAAGCTCGTTGAGATAAGAGTCCTTGCTTCCACCGCCAACTATAAAGATATTGCTTATCCGCTTACCGGTGATCTTCTCAATTCCCTCGACTGTGCTTGCATAGATAGCCGCGAGTGAATGATATATACAGCTCAGCGTGTCGCCAAGAGGAAGCTCCTCATCACCCGCAAGCTTGTTCACCGCATCGATCATGCTAACGGGAGCTACCAACGTTGGATGATTTACGTCGATCACCTTGGTAAAGGAGCTCTCCATCGCCATCTTCATCATCTCGTCGTAGGAATATTTCTTATCTACGTTTCTTCTTACGTTCTGGAAAAGCCACATTCCCATGATGTTTTTGAGAAACCTGAAGCGGTACTCTGCTCCGCCCTCGTTGGAGAAATTAGCCTCTCTTGCATCGTCACCGAGCATGGGCGAAAGATTTTCGGTTCCCATAAGGCTCCATGTTCCCGAGGATATGTATACACTTCCGTCGTCAATAGGGCAAGCGGCTACAGCGGAAGCTGTGTCGTGGCTGGGAGCAAGAAGAACTATACAGTCAAAGCCGACCCTCTCTGCTATCTCGCTCTTAAATCCGCCGACCTCTGTGCCGGGAAGGCTGAGAGGAAGAAATATATCAGGATTTACACCTATCTTTTCAATGATCTCTCTATCCCACTGCTTGCTCTCGGCATTGACCATAGAGGTGGTCGATGCGTTTGTATATTCGTTTCTCATAACTCCGGTAAGCTTGTAGGAAAGATACTCAGGCATCATCAAAAAGTGCTTTGCCTTTGCCGCTCTGCCACTCTGTGCATCGCACCAAAGCTGGTAAACGGTATTGAATGCCTGCATTTGTATACCTGTCCTAGAATAAAGCTCCTCATAGCTTATCGGGAACTCCTTTGAGGTAGGAACGTTTGAGGTCCTTGGATCACGGTAGGCATATACGGGAAGTATTTCCTTTTCGTTTTCATCAAAAAGAACGTAGTCAACACCCCACGTGTCGATCGCTACCGAGGTTGGGATCTTGCCTATCTCCGAGCATTTTGAGATACCCGCGACGACCTCAGAAAAAAGCGCCTCTACGTCCCAGAAAAGCCCATCGTCCGTCGTTTTTATGTTATTCTCAAATCGGTAGATCTCCTCAAGACAAATCTTGCCGTCCTTAATGGAGCCAAGAATATGTCTTCCCGAGGAAGCACCGATATCAATAGCAAGATAATATTTTTCCATGCTTAACCTCCAAAAGCTTATTATCTTTTTTATTATATCATAGGCTCACGTATTTTTCAATACTTTTATAAACTTTGGAAGATAAAATTCTATATTATCCGCACGACATATTGAATATATCATAAATCATTTAGGATTTCAAGTAGGTTTAATATTTTTCAACTTTCTCAACATTTCTCATATTTTAATGATTTTTTCTTGAAAATATAAAAGTGTGATATGCTTAAACTCTTTCAGCGAACAAAAAACTCCCCGCAGGCATTGCCTGCGGGGATAAAATTATTGAATAATAGTAAGTTTACTGTAAAGCCGTTCTATATCGGAATCTTTTACAGGATAATAACTACCGTCTATCTTAAAATAGTGTACTCCGTCTATTTCCAATATGCGTATAATCATATAACCGTCATAGCTTCTGTTTTCGTTAGATTGAGGATAAAAGGTAACTTCCATATGGTCACTCGAATCAGGCGAAACTTCCTCGGGAGTTCCTAATTCTATTGATTTAAAAATATCAACCAATGAATTCAAGCTTTCATTTTCGTATCTATATGCCGAAAGCTCCATTTCATTACGAATATAGTTGCGTGTAATATCCTTTACCTCTTTGTAAACAAAAAACCTCAACTTTGTTATAGGGACCTGAAATAATATAAAATTGTTATCAATAATCATTTCCATATTTCGGTATCCTTGTTCAGTGTAAGGCATACTGAACGCATGTAAAAGATCACTTCCCTGTTTCGTTGTCTGGGGAATATAAACAGTTTCATCGATACCTATGTACTTCCCGGTCGGCCCACCTGATGACATGTCAAAACCTATATAACTACCATCATCAAAATATATAGTAATTGTATATACATTTGGATATATAGAGTGCATAACAGACTCATCTGTTTTTTCTAACTTTAAATTTGACAGTGCATATTCAAGAGCCTGCAAGTCGTGATCTAATATTACAATGTTATATTCATCTAAATTCTCTGAATATAAGCTTAAACATTGATCAGCAATAGCAGCATAGACAATGTTTCCGTTAAGTTGTATTTTTCCGTCTTCCACCGCAACATCAGTTTTTACATAAGAAGATAAATCAGGAATTTGTACCCCCGGAATTATAGGTTTCTCTTCTGTGTTGCTTGAATTATCTTCCTCTGTTGAATTGTCGGTAGATTGTGTTTGTTGAGTTTTCTTTGTGCCTTCGGTTTGCTTTGTTTCCTGTGTATCTTCGGTCGGTAATTGCTCACTGTTACACGCAAAGAGAGATAGGCAAAGGATAAGGCATAAAATTAAAGATATAAATTTTTTCATAATCTCCCTCCTTTCGTTTTAGCCTCCGCCCCGCAGGAAAACCTGCGGGGACAATCGTTATTGCAGACTAAAAGTAATCATACTGTAAAGCTCTTCGATTGCGGAATCATCGACAGCGTAATAATCACCGTTTATCTTGAAATAATGCACTCCGTCTATTTCAAATTCATATATTACCATACAATAATCTTTAAAGGAAGATTCATCTTCGTAACAAAAATAAAATTCGGTATAATCGGTAGAGCTATCACGTGTAACATTTGATGGAGTGCCCAAACGTATTGCTTCAAAAGATGTTATTACATCATTCAAAATATTATTTTCTGCATTATATTCAGTATATTCGAAACTTTTTTCTATATATTTGCCTACATCGGTATATTCTCTTTGGAAAATGGTTATTTTAGACACGTTTTCCTCCAAAAGTATATGATTATCTTCAATTATTACTTCCGTTTTAAAAGAAACGTCTTTCCACAGAGGAAAGGCAAAGCAACTCAAAATATTTGCAGCTTGCTGGCTATCTTCAGGATAAAGAATCGAATTGTTTATAACAAGGTATTTTTGATTTCCACCAATCCCAAAACTTATATAGGTGTTGTTGTCAAAATATATATCAACATAATATGGAGAATCATTGCCGATTGGAACATGGTAAAAATCGTGTTCTTTCAATACAGTTAAATCTTCAATAGCCTTTTTAAGGTCGTTTAGATCTTTTCCTAATACAGTTGAATTATATTTTTCGGATTTTTCAAGCACACTATCTCTGCCTGCTTGAGAAATGGTTGCGCAGATTATATTACCAGCTAACTGTATTTTTTCGTTTGATAAAATCGTTTCCATTTTTATATGTGAAGCCAATACAGGAACTTGTATTTTTGAAATTATAGGAGATATCTTCTCGGCGCTTGAATTTTCTCCATCTGACGCTTCACCGTTAGAAGGAAAAAGTTGCATCGTTTCCCGAGTAGTATTCGTTGCTTTGGTGTTACTGGTGCCCTCAGTCTGCTGAGTACCTTTCGTGCCCTCTGTGGTCTGCGATTCCTCAACGTTACACGCAACCAAAGAAAGGCAAAGAATAAGGCACAGAATTAAAGATAAAAGTTTTTTCATTTTTGCCCTCCTTTATTTGTTTTCTGCCTCCCCGCAGATATACTGCGGGGATTTGAAGATTATGGAATGTATTCATATTTTTGCAGTCCAACCGAGCAGATAAACTCGTCGGTTAATAACTCTTTGGGGGCAGATACTTCTATTTTGTAATATAATCCGTTTTCCTCTCCGTAAATATAATAGTCAAAATGAT
>JAZSJE010000224.1:0-6637 GCA_045534135.1 Eubacteriales bacterium | reverse complement strand
ATAATAAAGGATATGAAGCCTTATATAGAGCTGTCGGAATCGACCTTGTATACAATTTTAAAAAGACTGGAGCTTGCCGAGATGCTTACAGTGCGCAGCGCAGAGCATGGAGGAAGGCTTCGCAAATATTACGACATCACGCCGCAAGGACTTAAGCGCATAGAGGACTTTAAGGAGGAATGGCGCGAGGTAATGCTTATGTATCAATTTATAACCAAGGAGGAGAGTAATAATGACAAAACGAGAATTTCTTGACGCTCTTGCAAGCGGGCTCTCAGGTTTGTCCAAAAAGGAGCTTGAAGAAAGGCTTTGCTTCTATGATGAGCTTATAGATGATAAGATTGAGGAAGGGCTTTCTGAGGAGAATGCGGTTCTTTCTATTGGCCCTGTTGATAAGATCATAGAGGAATTTTACCAATCAAATAAGAATGAAAAAGCACAGAAAAAGAAAAAAAGAAAGCTCAAGGCATGGCATATAGCTGTCATCGCGGTGGGATCACCGATATGGGCACCTTTGCTTATAAGCGCTATTGCTGTGATAGCATCATTGTACGTGTCCTTGTGGGCGATAGTAGTTTCGGTATGGTCGGTTTTTGCTTCGCTTGCCGCAAGCTCCTTGTGGGGTATAGCTTTAAGCGTTATTGATATGATCGGTGGAGACGTGCTTGTCGGTGTAGCCCTTATCGGCGCGTCTTTGGTATGTGCGGGACTGTCTGTTTTTGTATTTATCGGGTGCATGAAGCTTACTAAGCTCAGCATTAAGATATTACTAAAATTTATCTCCTGTATCAAGCCTTGCGTACGTAGAGAGGAGGAAGAAAAATGAGTAAAAGAATGATGGGATGGATTATTGCCGGAGCGACTCTGGTATTGCTTGGAGGAATAATTTTTGTTGGGGCGATGAGTGCTATGAATTGGGATTTTGCGAAATTATCGACATCAAGCTATGAAACAAATACACATCAGATCAAAGAGGATTACAACGATATTCTGATAGATATCGATACTGCTGACATTACCTTCGCAGCATCAAATAATGGGAAAACTACGGTTGTGTGTCACGAGGATAGCAAGGCTAAGCATTCGGTATCCGTAAATAGTGAGGGGAATCTTGTTATCAAGATCAAAAACGAGAAAAAATGGTATGATTATTTGGGATTTAACTTCGAAAGTCCGAAAATAACCTTATCACTCCCGAGCGGGAAATACGGAGCACTTTCCATCAAGGCATCCACCGGTGACGTAAATATATCCAAGGATTTCAGCTTTGAGAGCATTTCGGTTGTTTCATCTACGGGTGATGTTGAGTGCGGTGCTTCTACTATGGGTAAGCTTAGCATCAGCCTTACCACGGGAGATATCCTTGTAAAGGATCTGAGTGCGGGTGAGATGGATCTGAGCGTAACTACAGGACGTATCGAATTATCCTCGGTCGACTGCGCAGGAAAGCTTCAGACAAGTGTGAGCACAGGAAAGAGTCAGTTTAAGGATATATTATGTAAAAGTCTTTTCTCAAATGGAAGCACGGGAGATATTTTCCTTGAGAATGTTATCGCTTCCGAAAAGCTTTCTGTAGAAAGGAGTACGGGCGATATAGAGCTTGAGCACTGTGATGCGGGAGAGCTTTTCTTAAGTACCTCTACGGGTGATGTTGAGGGAAGTCTGCTTAGCGATAAGGTGTTTATTTATGATACAGATACAGGTGACGTAGATCTTCCCAAGACCACTACCGGAGGTAAGTGCGAAATAGAAACGGACACGGGAGATATCGAAATAAAAATAGATCATAAAAAATAAATACCTGAAAACAAAAAACAAGACCGCTTAGGGCGTCACTCTAAAGGACAGTTTTTCAAGAATACGGTATATCTCAAAAGAGGTATGCCGTATTTTGCGTTTGTGTCTACAAATGCAGTGCTTGTCAGGGAAATTGACAAGTTATAGATGAACGTAAAAAAGGCTCCCTTGTGTAAAGGGAGCTGACGCCGAAGGCGGCTGAGGGATTGTTCTTGTGTAACTGTTGCTTTTTTACAATCCCTCCGTCACGGCAAGCCGTGCCACCTCCCTTTACACAAGGGAGGCTTTTTTCTACCTCTCGGAAGGTGATTGAATAAAATTTTGCTCAACATATTTACAAATCGCAAAAAACGTGATATAATATACTCGCTACACAAAACCGAATAAACTTTTAGGGCTAATGGTCTTTCTATTTATATAGGGGATATTATACCCTTTTTTAGGCATACTACTTTTGAATTTGGTAAAAGCGCAAATTCCAACAGGTAGTATGGCGGATACCATTATCCCGTTTATCTGGTTTTGTGTAGCAGCAATCGGAGTTTGCGTTTTTCGGAGCGTTGACTACGGTTGACGCTCTTTTTATTTTATATCTATCTTTTGGAGGAAAAGAAAATGAAGAAAATTTTAGCCGCCATCTCCCTGTTGCTGATAATGTGTTTACTCTTCACCTCTTGTGGTGGATCAACGAACAATGAATCTGAATTTTTCAATCTTGTGTCAGATACGCAAGCACTTTTGAACGAGTATGCAGACGATATTTATTCATGCTGGTATGATTACATATATGAAGATGAATATTCGAGTGTAGATAGTGCAATTCTATCAGCAATGATTATGAACTCAGATAACATAGATATTATCGAAGCAAACAATGAGCAAATCAAAGAATTATATAAAAAAGCCAAAGACGGCAAGCTTGAATCCGAAGTCAAGGACGTAATGCAAGCATACAATGATTACTATGCTTTTGTTATGGAGGTAAGCGGATCATTTAATTCGTTCTCAGCAAGCAAGGAAACATTAAAAAAAGAACTTTCAAGTGCACTGAAAAATTTGGAATTTGAATTGGATTAAAATATCCTGACGCAAACCGATGAAACAATATTTCATCCGCTTTTGGTTTTGCTTCAAATCAGTGCTTATTAAAAAAGGGCAGAGAATTTTGTAACATTCTCTGTCCTTTTCCTGTCGGTAGGTAACGTACAATCAAAACTGTACTTTAGAGTACGCACCATTACGGTCTTGTTTTTTATTTGAGTGGATATTTATACTAAGTCTACGCTAAGCGCTACCACGCTTGCCGCGGGGAGCTTTATTGTTGGAGTCAGATCTATATCGGTGCTGAAGGGTGTTATTCTGGTGGGATCCTCAAAGGTATTACAAGCGCGGATATCGTCGCAACGCAAGATCTGCGCTTTTGCTCTCTTGGCTGTGTTGGTGCCAAGAATATCAAGCTCTATTTCGGCATCATCGAATGCGTAATTTGCAAGAGTTATGAGAAGCTTTCCGTTCTTTTCCGAAGCCGAAACAGATACTCGTGAGGTTATATCATCGTTGTCACTTACCACCGTGTCGATCGAGCTTGCGCCCTGATGCTCCTTGTACATATCGAATATGTGATATGTGGGAGTTACGGTGAACTTCTCACCATCAGTAAGGAAAAGAGCCTGAATATTGTTAGCGACCTGAGCAAGATTTGCCATACGTATCTTGTCCGCGTGGCGGTTGAAAATATTCAGTGTGGTTGCGGCTACAAGAGCATCTCTCATCGTGGACTGCTGCTCAAAAAGGTTATAGCCCTTGGACGGACCCGAGCCCTCAGCGTGCCAGCAGCCCCACTCGTCGATGACAAGCTTGAGCTTATTTTCCATACCGTAGCTGAGAGCTGTTCCGTAATGGCGGATTATGATATCCTCCATCTTTTCCGCACATTCAAGGAGCTTGAACCAGCCCTCGTCACTAAAGTTTACGGGGTCCTTCTCGCCAAAGCTCCAATTGCCTGAGCAGTAGTAGTGTATAGTCATTGCGTCAACGAGCGACTTCTTATTTTCAAGCAGAGAAGCAAGCCCGCGTGTCCACGCATAATCGGCACCGTTTGCGCCACCCGCGAAAAGCTCAACGTCAAAGCCCATGTATTCAAGCAGGGTGGCAAAGCGGCGGAATTCAAGGGCGTAATATTCTGGCGTCATGTTGCCGCCACCGCCCCAGTTTTCGTTGCCTATGCCCCAGAAGGGAATATCAAAGGGCTCGGGGTGACCGTTTTTCTCTCGCTCAAGAGCGAGTGTTGTGCTTCCCTTGGGGGAAAGACAGTAATCCATCCACTCCCACGCATCTTTTGGGGTAGCAGAGGTTACGTTTACAGCGAAGTATGGCTTTGCGCCGATAAGCTCACAGAGCTCGATAAACTCGTGAGTGCCTACGCAGTTAGGCTCAAAGCGTCCGTCGTTCCTTGTCCACCAGTTCCTGCGGACAGGGCGGTTTTCTCCAATGCCGTCGCGCCAATCATATACCTCAGCGTAGCATCCGCCGGGCCAGCGCAAAACGGGAATATTGATCGCTCTTAGCTTGTCTATTGCTTCCTTACGAAATCCGTTTATATTGGGGATATCAGAGTCCTTGCCGACCCAAAGACCATCATAGAAAACACCGCCGATATGCTCTGAAAAATGTCCGTATATTTCGGGAGCTATTTTGCCTATGCGCTTAGGGTATATAACACTTATTTTCTTCATTACAAATGCCTCCGATGAAATTTTAATTTGCACTTGAATTGTATCATAAATTATGATATAATTCAATAGCAA
This sequence comes from Eubacteriales bacterium, assembly GCA_045534135.1. Lineage (GTDB taxonomy): Bacteria > Bacillota > Clostridia > Oscillospirales > CAG-272 > HGM12713. Next base: position 2,033 of record JAZSJE010000224.1, on the reverse strand, counting down.
GATAAAATTTATGTGATATTTGTGCACAATCTACAAATATTGTCAGGGAGGTAATTAATATGGCTAAAAGCAGACTTATAGGTGATTATCCTGTTATCGGTATTCGTCCTACTATCGACGGACGTAGAGGTGTTCTTCGCGTGCGTGAGTCGATTGAGGAGCAAACAATGAACATGGCAAAAAGTGCGGCAAAGCTTTTTGAGGAAAATCTCAGATATTCTAACGGTGAGCCTGTTAAGGTAGTTATAGCGGATACTACTATAGGCAGAGTTGCCGAGGCGGCGGCATGCGCTGATAAATTCCGCAAGTGCGGAGTCGATATAACTCTTACCGTAACTCCTTGCTGGTGCTACGGAGCTGAAACTATGGATATGGATCCCAATACCATAAAGGCAGTGTGGGGCTTTAACGGAACCGAAAGACCGGGTGCCGTATACCTTGCGTCCGTTCTCGCAACTCACGCGCAGAAGGGATTGCCCGCATTCGGTATTTACGGACACGACGTTAAGGACGCTGACGACGAGGAGATACCTTGCGACGTTAAGGAAAAGCTCCTTCGCTTTGGTCGCGCGGCAATAGCGGCTGCGACGATGAGAGGAAAGTCTTATTTGCAGATAGGATCTATCTGTATGGGTATAGGCGGATCTATCATAAGCACCGATTTTATCGAGGACTATCTTGGAATGCGTGTTGAATCGGTTGATGAGGTTGAGATAATCCGTCGAATGACCGAGGAGATATACGACAAGGCTGAATATGAAAAGGCACTTGCTTGGGCTAAGGAATACTGCATAGAGGGCTTTGATAAGAACCCCGAAAATTTACAGAAGACCAGAGAACAGAAGGACGCGGATTGGGAATTCGTTGTGAAAATGATGGTTATTATCAAGGACCTTATGAACGGAAACGACAATCTTCCCGATAGATGCGAGGAGGAGAAGGTAGGCCATAATGCCATAGCGGCAGGATTTCAGGGACAGCGTCAGTGGACAGACTTTTATCCTAACTGCGATTTCCCCGAGGCTATGCTCAATACCTCTTTTGACTGGAACGGAGCAAGAGAGCCCTATATACTCGCGACCGAGAATGACGTGCTTAACGGCATAGGAATGCTCTTTATGAAGCTTCTTACAAACCGCGCGCAGATGTTTGCTGACGTGCGTACATATTGGAGCGGTGAGTCTGTAAAGCGCGTTACGGGATATGACATCGAGGGCAAGGCAAAGGACGCTAACGGAATAATACATCTTATAAACTCCGGTGCCTGCTGTCTTGATGCTAACGGAGAGGTAAAGGACGAGAACGGAAATGCCGTTATGAAGCCTTGGTATGAGATGAGTGAGGATGACCAGAAGGCGGTTATGGCAAATACGACGTGGAATTACGCGGATCTCGGATATTTCAGAGGAGGAGGATATTCCTCGCGTTTTGAAACAAAGGCAGAGATGCCCGCTACTATGATAAGACTTAATCTCGTTAAGGGACTCGGCCCCGTGCTTCAGATAGCAGAGGGATGGACTGTAGCCTTGCCCGAGGAGGTTTCGGATACTCTTTGGAAGCGAACAGACTACACTTGGCCCTGCACGTGGTTCGCGCCCAGATGCGACGGAAAAGAGGGCTCACCCTTTAAGACTGCATACGAGGTAATGAACAATTGGGGTGCAAATCACGGAGCTATTTCTTACGGACATATAGGGGCAGACCTTATAACTCTTTGCTCCATGCTTCGTATTCCCGTGTGTATGCATAACGTGAGCGAGGATAATATATTCCGCCCTGCCGCATGGAATGCTTTCGGTATGGATAAGGAGAGCGCAGACTATCGCGCTTGCGCGAATTTCGGACCGCTCTTTAAGAAATAAGACGTAAAGTGATGACCGAGATGACTAATGTCGATCTCGGTCGTTGTTTTACTGTTGACAAAGCTCCCAGTCTATGATATAATAATATCAAGAAATAACATATTATCCAAAGACAGCCAATGCCTGAGGATAAAGAATATACAGACCCGATCTGATACAGGCGTGGCTCAA
>JAZSJE010000001.1:0-4386 GCA_045534135.1 Eubacteriales bacterium | reverse complement strand
TCAGTCCTTATTTTTCGCAAGCTCATATCTCGTCAGGAGGAATGAGCCCACAAATCCGACGGCAGCTAAAGCAACGCCGATCACTATATCCCAAGTGGGATCGGCACCCGCACCCCATGAGCCGTATATCGCCCACACGTCGGTGTTTAAAAACATAGAAATTATAGAGCCGAGCGACAGTCCGACAACAAGGAAAAAGGTCGCTCCTCTTTTTTTCTCGATAAGCCTTGAGAAAAGCCTGGATATCAGCACTATTCCCACGATAAATCCACCGCCCAAGCAGAGATAAAGCCCTATGACAGCGGGATTTTCAACTATATAGTCCATGTGCAGGCTGTTAAGTATCGGCTTGAACTGTCCAAACGCCATAAGCACCGCAGTTGCGCTAAGTCCCGGAATTATCTGAGTTGCCGAAACGAGCGCTCCGAGCGGAATATATAAGAGGAACATATATATCGGGAAATCACTAAAGCTCTGCCCCTCTATCGCGGCAGATGATGTCGCGCCAAGCGCTATCGAGATCACCCCTATAGCTATCGGCACCAAAATTCCAAGTCCCATAAGAGAGCCGCGAAGCGGACTGCGTCTCTCACCCTTAAGCTCTGCGGTAAGCGCGGGTATAGCTCCCACCATAAGCCCCGCAAACAGACAGATCACTATAAATGTGTAGCTTTCAAAAATGCTCTGTATTACAAGAAATCCTCCGCCAAAGCCGACGACTGCTCCTATTCCTATCGGTAAGAGAAACATAAAGCATCTCTTAAAATCGTTAAGTATGTTTCCTATCGAGTAGAGCAGCGATGCGTACATCGAAAATATTATAGCCACCGTAGATCCGCTGACCCCGGGCACTATTACCGCAAGTCCTATAAAAATTCCAAGCACTATAGCCAGCACAAAGCTCTTTGGCGTATGCTTTTCCAAAGGACACGGTGTTTTGCTTTTATCCTTATTCTTCATTATTTCTTCCGTTTTCAGTTATTTTGTGGACACCTTATAGCGTCCGTTTTTCCTCAACAGCACAAGAACGAGAGCGCGTCGAAGCTGCATTTTTGTTTCATCATCCAAAGAGCTCCACACCCTTATCAGATTAAACCTGTCGGACGCAAGATCGGTCAGCGTTCTTGCCGAGGTCGATGAAAGCGCGTCGTATAGAGCATCAACAAATTTGGCGCGTCGCGACGGAGAAAGTCCTGCCATCCAATCCTTTAGCTTTGACTCCATGCGCTTGCTGTTTGCGTTAAGCTCCTCAAGATGCACAAATTTTTCTCCCATTATAGCCCAGGTGAGTCCGTTATGCTGAAGAAGTCCGCCCGAGGTGCTCTTTACTACGGTAGCATCGTCAACATGCTCAAGGAGCAGTCCAACTACCGAGCTCTGAGGGATAAACTTGTGAAGTTTATCTTTTATCGAAAGAAAATCCTTACCCTTGACAAACCTCTTATCAAAACCGGGACCGTCGTTGCTGTATACGGCCGCTATTCGCTCCTTGACCTGATCGTTAGCCTTCGCCGCTGAATATATAGCAAGATTTCCACCCTTGCTATGTCCCCCGACAAAAATTCTGCCCTTGGTCATGGATGCTATCTTTTCGAGGTATCTCGCAGCCTCCTTCTGCGCGGGAACGGGATGCATAAACATCATATTGAAGTTTTCCTTCCATCCCACAAGAGTATCGTCAGTGCCTCTGAAGGCAACGAAAACGTCACCTCCGGGAATGTAAAAGCTTATTGCCGAGAACTGCATCTGCTCCTCATCGCAGAATTTCTGCTCGTAGCAAAACGGTCTTACGGTACCGAAGCGCTGAGTCTTTGATGCCAAAACGAAAAGCTTTATTATCTCCTTGGGTATCACCAGCCCTATGTTCTCATGTATTCCCGAGCGAGCCTTGAGGTATCTTTGCGTTACCTCCCACAGCACGTCTGGCTTCTTGCCCTTTATCGGCATAGCGGGCACGACTCCCGTGTAATCCATATACGCGATCATAGAGAAGACGAGATTATCCACCTCACACAAGGGTCTTGCGGAAAATGGAATATCGCCTCTCCAGTTCAGATAGTCAAAGATATTCGTATTAAGTCTTTGCTTCTTCTTTTTTTCTCTCTCTTTCCTTCTTTCAGTTGTCATAGTTCACCTCATATCTGCTTATGAACGCTCTTGTATTCGTCGTAATATCTGTAGTAAGGGCAGCTTGCCGTATTGCCACCCAGAAAGCTCTGCATCTCGTCCTGGTCAAGATTGACGTCGCATACGTAGGCATCAAGCTCCTCGTCATAGTCGTAAAATTCACAGCTCTCGCAATTGGTCGGTTGCTTTTGTGGCATAGTGTAGATCTCTCCTCAAATCATATATTTAAGTCGGTCAAGGCAGTTTTGCAATATTATCTGCGCTGAAAGGGTGTCTATTACCGTCTTTCTCTTTTTTCCTCGTGTGTTAGTTTCGTTAAGATACCTCGATGCGCTCATCGTGGTCATCCGCTCGTCAAACATAGCCACGGGCAGAGCACACTGCGCCTTGAGCAAGCACGCGAATTTTCTGTACCGAGCAGCCCTTGAGCCCTCACTGCCATCCATATTTACGGGAAGCCCGACTATTACGGCAGCTGCTCTCTGCTCCTTTGCTATTCTCGCTACCGCCTCAGCGGTCTTTTCTATTCCCCCCGGAGATACGTAGCCTATCCCCGACGCGAGAAAACGAGAAAGGTCGGATATCGCAAGCCCCGTCCGCGCGTCGCCAAAATCTACAGCAAGTATCTTTCCCGAGGTTGATTTTACAGCCTCCAGCGTGTCAAGCTCTATATCCTCTATTTTTATCGTATCGTTTTCGGGCATTTTTATTCCCCTTTTTCCATGTGTTTTTTTGCGATAGCTACAAGAGTATTTCTCTCGTTGAGCGTCGGATCGTTCATCGCAAGCTCAAGCAGGCATTCAAGCTCCCTGCCTATACTCTGACCCTTAAATCCTATATCTATAAGCTCACGGCCGCCTATGTCAAGATCGGTGATCGACTGAGGCGCGGCACTTTTTTCAACTAATTCGATAGCGTAAGAGGGCGAATTCCCAAGCAGCACGGACGCGCGGACCGCAAAGGAGGCATTCTCCCCCGCCCTGCCGCAAAGATGCGCGGCGTCGATGGCACTCTCTATTCTCGCGCGAGCCTCACGTGCTACGCAGAGGGCACCCGCCTTCTGCTTATTGGAGCATTTGAGCGAATTGAGTATCTCCCTCGCTCTGTCCTCCTCTGCCTCGCAAAGATAAAATCCAAGACGGGCAATATCTGTATCGGGCATCAACGAAAGAAGCGAGATAACTCGCTCAGAGGGAGCATACGAGCGAGAGGCATAGCTAAGAATACCGCTATCCCTCATAAGAGTAAGCGACTCCTCAGGACTGCTTGAGCAAAGCAGACGGATAAATTCAACGCCTATACGCTCACGGGCAATATTTTCAAGCCCCGAGGCAGATGAAATCGCACCCGAAAGAGTATCGGGATCTATCGAAAATCCAAGCTGAGCAGAGAAACGAAAGGCGCGCATTATACGCAGAGCATCCTCGCTAAAGCGCTTTTCTGGATCGCCTACGGCTCTTATGAGCCTTGACTTAAGGTCATTTTCACCGCCAAAAAGGTCTATAAGCCCGCGCTCCGGGTTATATGCCATAGCATTAACGGTAAAATCGCGGCGCGAGAGATCCTCCTCGATAGAGCGAGTAAATTCAACGCTGTCGGGTCGTCGGCTATCGGTATAGCTTCCGTCAACACGAAAGGTAGTAAGCTCTATCGGATGTCCGTCGGACAGTGCTGTAACAGTGCCGTGCTTAAGACCCGTCGCAATAGTACGAAAGCTGCCCGAAAGCAGCTCGAGAGTGCGCTCGGGAGGACAGGAAAGAGTCATGTCGTAGTCGTGAGGAGTAAGACCTAAGAGCGCGTCACGGACGCATCCGCCAACTATATAGACCTCCTCGCCTGCGCGAGTTAATTCCTGCATTACCGAAAGAGCATGATCGGGAATAAGTATTTCTTTTTTCAAACCTGAAAAATCCATTTTTATCCCCCTTTTTTCGTCTTAATATTTATTATACACCCATTTTAACATAATGTCAATTTTTTTGATTATTTTTCTCTTGCTTTTCTCGTTCTTTTCTTGAAAGATTTGCACGGTGGACGAAGAAGCCAACGCGCAAACCAAGCCAATAACAAATCCCCCAGTATGAAGCTCTTTTGCCTACTTTACCGGTCAAAACATATTTGGCTACGTCAGCGCACAGACCCAAAAATTGAGTTTGGTCAAGCTTTTTAAAGCTTGCGGGTCATAGGGCAGAGCCCTAACAAAAACGGCGTTTCTTTTTTGTTTCTTTTTTCTTTGCGCCAATAGTGCCAAAGAAAAAA
>JAZSJE010000018.1:0-6226 GCA_045534135.1 Eubacteriales bacterium | reverse complement strand
AAAAAAGAAAAAACAAAGTGCGCCGACTTACGTCGGCGCACGGGTTTGCTTATTTCTTTCTGCTTGCTTCAAATTCTTCTCCAAGAGTGCAGATCTTATCGAATACAGTATCGGTTATGCGTCCGTAATCGCCCGTCTTATATTCAAATGACTCAAAGGGTATCACGTCGCCTATTATAATATAAGTTCTGCGAAAAAGCTTGAACCTATTGTTCTTTCGCCATATATAGCAGGGAACTATATCCGCCTGCGCTCTTGCGGCAATAAGCGCCATTCCGTTCTTGGTTGAGGTTTCTCTGGGATCAACTCCCGGATATCTGTGTCCCTGAGGGAATATGCCAAGGCATTTTCCGTCCTTAACCAGATTGACCGCCTTTTTGATAGCTCCGACGTCTCCCCCGCCTCGGTCTATCGGGAATGCTCCGAGCATCTTTACAAGCTGTGCCAGCACAGGGATCCTGAAAAGCTCCTTCTTTGCCATAAAGCAGACCTGATTTTTGCGGAACGCATAGCAAAGCGCCACAGGGTCGGTCGCGCTTACATGGTTTGCGCAAACGATATATCTCCCCTCGTCGCGCTCCTTTTCCTGATTGATAACTCTATAGCCGAAAAGAAATCCTACGATGCCCGCAAAGACCGCATAGAAAAATCTGTACGTCCTTGTTCCCTTTCTTTTTATCTTCTTTTCCTTAGCCATCAGATGTTACCCCCCATGCGCTCCTCCGCCATCTTGATTATGGCATCGACAGTCTGCTCAAAATCAAGCTCGCTGTTGTCAAAATAGATCGCGTCGTCAGCAGCCCTTGTGGGTGCTATCGCTCTGGAGCTATCCTGACCGTCGCGCTGATTCATCTCGGCAAGAACGTCCTCGTAGCGCACGCTCTGTCCTCTCTCGGTAAGCTCCTTAAAGCGACGCATAGCTCTGCACTCGGCAGATGCCGTCATGAACACCTTGAGATCGGCATCGGGAATTATCACAGTGCCTATATCTCTGCCGTCCATTATGACGCTGTTCTTTCTTGCGATATCCTTCTGAGTTTCAAGCAAAAATGCTCTCACCGCGGGAATTGCCGATACTGCCGAGGCATACATCGACATCTCGGGAGTGCGGATAGCATCTCCGTGATCAACACCGTTGAGATAAACTCTCTGAGCTCCGTTTTCGTATTTTACCTCTATTTTTATTTCGGGAAGCAGTGCGCCTACACCCTCTGCGTCCTTGGGGTCAACGTTTTTCGATCTCACGTAAAGACCTACCGTGCGGTAAAGCGCTCCCGTGTCAACGTAAAGTATATCAAGTCTTTTTGCAACAGCCTTTGCGACCGTGCTCTTGCCTGCCCCTCCGGGACCGTCGATTGCTATTCTTATCATAGTTTTCCCTCTCCTTTCAGTCTATCTCCACGCCGCGCTCTCGCCCGCGAGAACACCCGTGGAAAAGGCTATCTGCAAATTATAGCCTCCCGTATATGCGTCAACGTCTATGACCTCGCCCGCAAAGTAAAGTCGCTCACAGAGCTTTGATTCCATGGTCTTAGGATTGATCTCTGCCGTGCTGACTCCACCCTTGGTAATTATCGCCTCGGTTATCGAGCGGAAGCCGCAGAGCGATATCCTCAGCCTTTTTATTACCGCGACAAGATTTTTCCGCTCCTCCTTGGTCACCGAGTTCACCTTTTTATGGGGGTCAATGCCCGAGAGCGAAATAATTATCGGTATCATCTTTTGCGGAAGCAGATCGCCAAGCGCGTTAGCGAAATCCTTGTTTGCGTACTTTGCAAAGTCCGAAAGAAGTCTTGCGTCAAGAGTTTTTTCATCAAGCGCGGGCTTCAGGTCTATCTGTGCCTCGTACTTGCCCGTGGATATATCGGGAATGTGTGCCGATGCGGAAAGCACCATGGGTCCGCTTATGCCGAAATGCGTAAAAAGCATCTCTCCGAAATCCTCGTATATCTTCCTTCCGCTCTCCTTCTCCGCTATGCAAAGAGAAACGTTTTTAAGCGAAAGTCCCTGCATTGAGGGGCATATTTTGCTGTCCGAAACGATAGGCACGAGTGATGGCATCAGTCGAGTCACGCTGTGCCCCGCCGCCCTCGCCAGAGCGTATCCGTCACCGTCAGAGCCTGTTCTCGGATAGGATTTCCCACCCGTCGCCACTATAACCGCATCACCCAAAAGCTCGCCCTTTTCGCTCTTAACACCGATCGCGCGACCGTTCTCGATGATCAGAGAATTTACTCTGGCACAAACTATCTTCACTCCCTCAGTCTTACATGCCGAGTAAAGCGCTCTTACGATGTCCTCCGCCTTATCACTAACAGGGAAAACGCGTCTGCCACGCTCTACCTTGAGCGGCACGCCCTCATTCTCAAAGAAATCCTTGGTATCCTGAGTGTCAAAGCGACCGAGCGCGCTATACAAAAATCTGGGATTTGACGGCACGTTTTGCAGGAATTCCTGCACGGAGCAATCGTTGGTAACGTTGCATCTTCCCTTTCCCGTTATTCGAAGCTTTTTCCCGCAGACGTCGTTTCTTTCGATCATTACGACCTCTGCCCCCGCTCTTGCGGCGCTTATCGCTGCCATCATTCCCGCGGCGCCACCGCCTATTACGATTACTTTATTCCGCTCGCCCATATCTTAGTCCTGATTGGTGTCATAGACACCGTATTCCGCCCATATCTGCTCAAGCTGTCGAAGTCTTACGTTAAGCTCGTCCTGCTTCTTTCTCGAAACAGCCACGACCAGAGCGTTTATAAGGCTGAGCGGAGCGGCAAGCGAGTCGGCAAAGGAAGCCATGTCGCTCTTTGCGTAAAGAGTGAAGCTTGCCTCTGCGGCTATGGGGGAAACGGGGCTGTCGGTTATCGCCACGACGTCTGCGCCCTGCTTGAGCGCGTAGCTGACCGCGCCCGAAATACGCTTCGAATATCTCGGGAAGCTTATGGCTATCATAACGTCATCCCTTGAGATGCTCATTATCTGCTCATATATCTCACTGCCCGAGGTAGCCATCACAAGTCTGACGTTATCCGATACCATGCTAAGGCTGAGATTGAGCGCTCTTGCAAGCACAGACGCTGAGCCTATGCCTACTATAAATATATTCTTTGCGTTAATTATTTTATCGACTGCCGCCAAAAAGGCATCTCTGTCTATCTCCTCGAGCGTGCGCTTTATCTTCTCAATATCCGAAAGCAGCACCTTTGTGAGCACGTCACCGTCACCGATAAGGCTGTTGGTGACCTCCATGCGCTGAAAAGAGGTCAGGCGGGTGCGCACTATCTCCTGAAGCGAGTGCTGAAACTCGGGATAGCCGTCAAATCCAAGCTCGATAGCATATCTTACAACGGTAGACTCCGAGACATTTACCACAGCGCCAAGCTTTGATGCTGTCATATAGGCTGCCTTGTCGTAATTTTCAAGTATATAATTTGATATAAGCTTCTGGCTCTTGGAGAAGGTAGACATTCTCTCCTCTATGCTTTTCAAGAGATTCTTGCTCATAAAAATACTCCGTTTCAAAAATTTAGAAAATATTCCTCTTTTTATTATACCTCTTTTTATAGCTAAAGTCAACAATTTTTGAAAGTTTGGCGGTATAAACTTGCAAATTTACATCTCTTTTTAACGCAACCGAAAAGCAGAGCAATCCCTTGCTCTGCTTTTTTCTTTTTATTTAATTTTTCTGTCTTTTCTTCCTGACGGTGCATATAGCAAAGCAAATGATAATAGCGGCTATTACAATAAGTGTAGCTTCTCCCTCAAGCGTCATACCGCACATTGATACCTTTGCTCCCGAGCTTTCCTTGTCCTTTTCGGTGGTATCGCCGTCTGTCTTATTCTCCGTAGCATCGGGGGTGCTGTCATCTTCCGTGTCATCTACGCTTCCGTTGTCGGTGCTTCCGTTGTCCTTGCCATCCTCACCTACATTGTCCTCGGGAGGAACGCCCTCACCGCCAAGCTCTCCGCCGTCCTCGGGAGGAGCGCCCTCACCGCCAAACTCTCCGCCGTCCTCGGGATCATCCTCGGGCAGAGTCGGTGTCGCGCTGAATTTGACCGTGAGCTCTACGGCATCTGACGCAAGAACAGATCCGATCGCCTTGACACGAACGTAATATTTTCCCTCGTCAAGATCATTCAGCTCGCCCCCACAGTCGCTCCAGCTCTCGCCGTCAAGGCTGTACTCGTGCCTATCGCTCGTTTCGATGCTTCCCTTTCCGCCCTGCTCGGTAGGCTGAACAACATTCAACGTGGGTTTTGCTGATTTGCCTACCTTCAAGATCTGCCTCGGGGAGTCAAGCGTGCTCTCTCCGTTACCCTTTTTAAAGATAAATATATTTCCCTCGCTAAGACCTATGATCTCAAGGTCGCCCGCTGAATCAATATCTGACCAATTCTTTCCGTCAAGCGAGTATCTCATTCCCTCGCTGACTCCCGAAAGTATTCCCGTATCTTCGCCCGTAGCCTTAAAGGTCACGTTTGGTATAGGCTCACTTGTCATCACGGAGGCGGCAGGCAGCGTGATCGAGATATTGTTGGCGGTCGGATTTCCAAGAACCTTTATCGTCTTCGCGTCTACTCTCTCGACGCGAACACCGCCAACAGACGTTACGCTATAATCCTCGGGGAAGTAATATCCCTCATTCGCGACGAAGGTCATAGGCGTCATTTCCTCGCCTATGTTAACGTACTGAAGCAGATCAGCGTTAGTATACATATTACTGCCCTTATTCACGCTGACCGCATAGGTCATCTCGGGAAAATTTCCCGTGAGCGTAACGTGCAGCTCCTTGCCAAGCGTCTTACGCGAATACGAAGGAGAGCCTCCGCTTCCGCCAAGCGCCAAGTAAAGATCGTAGCCGTTCTCGCTCATCCACGCCGCAAAATCGCTTCCCGTGTAATAAATAGACGCGCTTCTTGCTCCGTCTACCGCGCTATCAAACATAGTCGCGACTATAGCCGCGGGCGTAGTGTCACTGACGATCTTTTTTGTTACGTCAAAATAGCTTTTATCGTCATGGTTACAGTCGGGAAGCAAATAGGTATCTGTATCTGTCGTATGGTCTGCTTCCATCTCGTCCTTGCTGATACAGAAATAGTAGTGAAAGATATCGCCATCCTGGTCATCCCAGGTCACGTCGGTGTATACGCAGGTATCCTTATCAAGCCAAAGAACGTTCCATGCGTGGCCCACTCCTCGGCTCTCTCCCGTAACCGTGCAGGCTTTGATCCCCGCCTTTTCAAGAAGCAGCTGATATGCCGCGGCATATCCCGCGCATACCGCTTTTCCCGAAACGAGTGCGCCGTAAGCAGTCTGGTGCTCGCCTACCTGCTCGTATACGACTCTTTTGGCAAGCGCGTCGTGCAGATAGAGTGCCTTATCGTAGTTATTCGTGTCTGGCAGTCCCGACATTATCACATTAACCGCCGCGTCAAATTCCTCTCTTGCGTTAACAAGCGCCTGTCCTGTAAAGGAATATATAGGCGACATGCTCAAAATTTTCTGTCCCAAAGGCGAATAATTATAATAATTTCTGAACCAAAAGCACTCAGGGTGGTCGCTCACAAAGAGCGCGGTCGCTTTCTCCATTTCCTCCATGCTGATGCTTTTCAGGTTTGAGAAGCTTATCGTTGCGTCGGGGACTTCCTTAGCTACCCCTTTATAAATTTCCTCGTAAACGTAAAGCACGTCCTCCTCGGAGATAGTGCTCTTACCGTAATCCTCGGTTTCGGCTCCAAAAGCAGTGAGCGCGAGTGAGGATATCATGACAAAGATAAGAAGTGCGGATAATATCAAATTGAACGTCTTCTTCATACCATATGCCTCCTTTTTATTTTCCTTAAAAACAGTATATCACAAAAAAATTATTTTTTCAAGTAGGATTTTGCGCTTTAGTTTGTGCGTACCCTTGGTTTGTGCGTACCTGTGGTCAGCGCACAAGGTAAGTCAATAATGACACCCCAGTATGAAGTTCTTTTGGTTCTTTACCGATCAAAAACATAGTGGGCTGTGTCAGCGCTCTATCTAAGTCAATAACAATACCCCAGTATGAAGTTCTTTTGCCTACTTTAACGGTCAGAAGCATAGTTGGCTACGTCAGCGCACAGACCCAAAAATTGAGTTTGGTCAAGCTTTTTAAAGCTTGCGGGTCATAGGGCAGAGCCCTAACAAAAACGGCGTTTCTTTTTTGTTTCTTTTTTCTTTGCGCCAATAGTGCCAAAGAAAAAA
>JAZSJE010000212.1:0-11130 GCA_045534135.1 Eubacteriales bacterium | reverse complement strand
CTTGGATATTTCGGTATGCCTCAGGTGCTCCTCAGATTTATGGCTATCCGCAAGGAAAAGGAGCTTAAGCGCTCAAGACGTATAGCTATCGTCTGGGTAGTTATCTCTCTTGGTGTTGCGGTATTTATCGGTATCATGGGCAGACAGCTTTTCCCTGTGACTCATCTTACAAGCTCAAGCGCGGAAAACATATTTATTACACTTTCAACCAGACTGCTTCCTCCCCTTCTTGCGGGCTTCATTATGGCAGGTATCCTCGCGGCTACCATCAGCTCGTCGGACTCCTACCTCCTTATTGCCGCTTCCGCGGTTTCCAAGAACATATTCCAGGGGCTTATTCATAAGAAGGCAAACGATAAGCAGGTAATGTGGGTATCGAGAATAACCCTTATAGCTATCGCTGTGATAGCAGCACTTATCGCGCTTGACGAAAACAGCGTAATATTTACCATCGTTTCCTTTGCTTGGGCAGGCTTTGGTGCCACCTTCGGACCGCTTATGCTGTTCTCCCTGTTCTGGAAACGAACCACTCAGGCAGGCGCTATTGCCGGTATGATAGGCGGTGCAGGCATGGTATTCCTCTGGAAGCTTGTTCTTAATCCCCTTGGCGGAGTATTCGCTATATACGAGCTCCTTCCCGCGTTCATCTTCTCCGCTATTTGTATCGTTGTAGTTTCGCTTCTTACAAAGAAACCCTCGGCAGAGATCGAGGCAGACTTCAACGCAGTCAAATCCGGTGCGAACGACGTTATTGCATGATCAATAATTTAAACAAAATAAAAAAGAAAAGCCGCGCTTGCGGCTTTTCTTTTTACCCTTTTTTTAGCTCCTTAGGCGTTTTTTTGTATATCTCTTTACACACCTGATTAAATGAGCGTATGCTCTGAAATCCGCTTTCAAAGCATATATCGGATATCGACCTGTCGGTGTCCTGAAGCAGCGCGTATGCGTATTCAAGTCGGTAAAGATTGAGCATTCGCTTGAAATTCATTCCCATGACTCGGTTAAATACCCTTGAAAGATACTGATAATTATATCCCTTTTCCTTTGCTACGTCATGCAAAGTTATATCGCTTTTGAAATTATCCGAAATATATTCGGCAACCGCCATAGTAACGGTATCCGAGCTCGGCGTCTCGAACAGCTCAGCCTTCTCCACAAACTCCCCTCCCAAAAGATAAAGGCACCCCTTTACCTGCATTCTTATCTCTTTGGGTGATATTCTGCCACAGGGTCCGCTATCCGTACCAAAGAAAAGATCTATCTTTCTAAGACAAAAGTCCTTGAGCAATGGGCTGAGCGAAAAAACAGGTATACGCGGACGCATTCCGTCAAGTGACTGAGAAAGAGTGAGTATAAGATGCTCGTGAAATGTAATACGACGCGCCAAGCTACCCTTTGCAAGAGTAAATCCGTGTATTTGAAACGGACATATGAATATAGCCTCTCCCGCAGTTACTGTATATTGAGATCCTCCGACCGTACACAGACAATTACCCTCCATTACGACAATGATCTCAAAGTTTTTATGAAAATGCAGATGTTCAAAATCCTGCGCACCGGCGTACAGCCGTGTGGAAAATTCCGAGTGAAAAGTATTTTCGGTCTGATGATATAATTTTTTATACATAACAAGCCTCGCAAAAGTCAACTTTCTGCTATAAATGATACACCAAATGTATTGATTTGTCAAGCGCTGTTTGATAAACTATTATTATAAAATTGCTCTTTGAGCATATATTTCAGGAGGAAATATGAAAAAGATCCTTTCCGTTTTATTGATAGTATTTATGCTTATACCGATGCTTGCTGTATTTCCCGTAAGCGCGGCTACGCGCGACGGATTTACATTCAGCGACAGCGAGTGGTATTACGCGGACACCAGACTGCCCAAAGCTCCCCGCACCATTGAAGCGTGGGTATACGTGGACCCCGCACACGCAACCGAAAGACAGACTATAATAAGTAACTACAACGGCTTTACGGGCTACGGCTACATTCATTTTGATTTGAAATATGAGAATGATGTACTATTTCCTTATCTTGAATGGAACGAGCTTTACAACAACACCACCTCTATAAGAAAGTTCAATTTCAGAAATGCGGTAGTAAGCGCAGGCGAGTGGACTCATATAACCGTAGTTATAGATGCGCCTAACAACTATGCAAGCTGCTATAAGAACGGTCAGCACATACAGAACAATCCCGGCTCCTTTACGCTTTGTGATATAGCTGAAAACACTACCGAGTTTATTTTCGGTGTAGGAAACGACTGCCGTCCCGCTGCGGAAGGTACTGCGGATTACCGAGCTTTCCAAGGCAAGATTTCAAGCATTTCTCTCTTTGGCGACGTAAGAAGCGCATCAGAGATAGCCTCCGACTATACAGACGGAACCGATATCACCGACGACGACGCTATCGCGCATTGGGATTTTTCTCCTTTTGCAAAGAAGGTCGAGGACAAGGTTGGCAACACCGATCTTACTCTGAGCAAATTCTGGCTCAGCGAAAGCGAAATGAACGCTATAAGAGGAAATGATTTTGACCCCGCGTATTCCTTTGCCGTCGTAGGCGATATTCAGTACATAACAGAGTACGATATGAATAACGGCACAGATTACGTAAAGCAGCTTCACCAATGGATAGGAAACAACGCGGCGTCCGACAAAAAGAATATCAAATTCGTTATGGGTGTCGGTGACATAACAAATAACGATACCGATGCCGAATGGCAGGTAGCCTATAACGGAATTTCAAGCACACTGAACGGCAAGGTAAACTACTCGCTCGTACGCGGAAACCACGACCTCTATAAGGGTGGCGCCGGCTTTGATAAATACTTTGGCAATGACGCAACCTACAGCGCTCAGTACACGGGCGCTAACGGCGGGACCTTTAAGAACGGCTCCTATATAAACAGCTACACCAAATTCTCGGTGGGCTCAACAAAATGGTTGATAATAAACCTTGACTTTGCCGTAAACGACGACGTTCTCAACTGGGCAAACGACGTAGTTTCCTCTCACCCCGACCACAAGGTCATTATGACTACTCACGGCTACGCCCACATGGACGGAACTCCCCTTTCCGACGAGGACTCCTCTAGCCTTTGGGGCGAGGATAAAAACAACGGTGAGGAAATGTGGACTAAGTTCGCATCTCTCCACAAAAATATGGTAATGGTAATTTCGGGACATATGGAATGTAATTTCATTACAATAAATCAGGCAAAGGGCGTTCACGGAAACACCGTAAGCCAGTTTCTTATCGACCAGCAGACTTTGGATAAGGCATATATGAACAAGGAAGGCAAGCCTCTGGGTCTCGTTGCTATGTTCTACTTTGACAAGGACGGCAAAAACGTTTCTGTTGAATGGTATTCTACCCTGCGCGACAAATATTTCCAGACGCGCAACCAGATTTCCTTCGATATGACAGCTGAAGCTCCCGAGCAGAATTTCGACTGGTGCGGAGTTGCCTATACTCCCAAGGGAAGCGGAAGTCAAAGTGACCCATACATTATTGAAAACGGCGGACACCTTGTTTGGATGTCCGAAAATTGCAAGGACACATCAATATCCACTGCCGCATTTGAAGGTAAATACTTCAAGCAGGTATGCGATATTGACCTCGGTGGCAACACGCTCAAATCCATAGGATATTACCACAACACCGAAAACGGCACAGTAAAGATGGCAGCCTTCGGTGGACATTATGACGGCGGGGGATATTCAATCAAAAACGGTCGGATCTCCGCACAGAGCATAGGCCACGATCATGACATAACCTACAGCGACGGTCTGTTCGGCGCTATATACGGAGCAACTGTTGAAAACGTAATTCTTGAGGACCTCGACATATACAGCAAGGGCGTTACAGGAGCTGTTGTAGGCAGAGCGATCGCTCCATTTGACTCAAGCGCTACAGACAGCTTCAATCTTATCTCGGGCTGCTCGGTCAAATCAAGCTGTAACATATATGCATATCTTTGCCTTGATAAGCCAGTAAACAACTCTGTCACTTACGGCAACAGATATCATGCGGGTATCGTAGGCTCTATATGCGGCATGGCATACGGCACAACTATAAAGGGCTGTACGGCCAACATTGATATAAAGGTTGACGGAGATCACGCAACGGTTGGAGGCATCGTAGGCTCGGCAGGATATAATTCCACAGTCGACTCCTGCGCTTTCACGGGAAGCATAACGGTATCCTCCGCTCCCACAAAGGTTGAGGCATCCATAGGCGGAATAGTAGGTGCTTCCTTACCCAACGCAAAGTCCTCTACCGCATGGGCTTCCGATAAAACTCAGGGCTCGCTTGATATAAGAAATTCCTACAACAGCGGTACATTCTCCTATCTGGATAAAAATGCTCCCACCAAGGAAATATGCTGGGGCGGGATCTTAGGAAACGCAAGTGATCTTTGCAATATCCCCGATTGCGTAATAATTTATAACTGCTATAATCTCTACGCGCAGGAAGTGGAGTCAGCACTTCTAAGCTCGACTAATTATTGGGCAGGCGGTATAGTAGGTAAGGCATTTACGACCAGTGGTGCCGCAGTAGGAAACGTTCTGCTGCAAAGTAGCGCGTCTGTAGCGATGAGCGCGGCAGGCGGCACGGGCACTAACGAATATCGCTATTCCAATGTAAAAAATGCAGAAGGAAATCTTCCGCTTATAGCTGACGGCTCTGTTTCAACCCTTGCTGCCGATAAGATATCCGAAAAGGCAGCCGCTATAGATAAGCTTATAGCCGATATTCAAATCACTCCTACACCCGACGATGATAACACCGATAACGGTGAAAACAGCGGCAATGAGAACAACAGTGGCGAGAACACTCAAAATCCCACCGAAAAGCCTACTGAGAAGCCCACAGAAAAACCCTCTGAGAAGCCTACAGAAAAACCCACTGCGCCCGAATCGAATGCGGATGATGATGACGATGGCGGATGCGGAAGCGTTGTAGGCGGAGCATCAGCGATCATATTCGGCTTGCTTGCTATCGGTGCTGTATCGCTAAAGAAAAAAGACTAATTAAAGATTAAAAATTTTTTTAAAAAACAAGCCTTGGGAAGTATTGCTTTCCAAGGCTTTTTCTTTATATTATTCCATACATTAATACCCTCTCATCCACAAAAAAACAATTGACATAATAGAAGTAATATAGTATAATATATTCGTATGCGTTAATTAAAGTTGTAGATAAGAAAGGCAGGTACGAAAAGCTTATGTTAAGAGGCATTCACGTTCCACACAGAAAGCATACCGCAAATACACAGGCGGTAAGAATGAACGCTCCTTCAAGCGTAACCATACCTATGTCTATGCATATAGGTGCACCGGCTACTCCTATAGTGAAAATAGGAGATGAGGTAGGCGTAGGCACACTTATAGGCGAGCAAAACGGATTTATTTCCTCCCCCGTTTATTCAAGCATATCGGGCAAGGTAACCAAAATATCGGAGATCCTTCTCTCAAACGGCACAAAGGCTGCCGCAATAACAGTAGAAAGCGACGGTCTTATGACCCCCGACCCCACAATAGCTCCTCCCGCTATAAACTCACTGGATGATATGGTAGGGGCTATCCAAAAAAGCGGTGTAGTCGGACTTGGCGGTGCGGGCTTCCCTACCTACGTAAAATTCAAGGTAGATCCCGCAAAAATATCCACTCTCGTAATAAACGGTGCTGAGTGCGAGCCGTATATCACAAGTGACTCAAACACGATGGTAAATCAGTATGAGGATATGGCTACCGGAATCGAGCTTATCGCAAAATATCTCGACCTTAAGCAAATAATTATAGGTATAGAAAAAAACAAGCCCGCGGCAATAGCGTCAATGAAGGCGCTGGCGGCAAGGGACAGCCGTATATGCGTAAAGGTGCTTCCCTCGGTATACCCCCAGGGCGGCGAAAAGGTGCTTGTATATCATACGACAGGCAAGGTGATCCCTATGGGCAAGCTTCCCGCAGACGTGGGCTGCATCGTGTGCAACTGCACTACCGTTGCCGCAATAGGAAGTTATTCAAAGACGGGCATGCCGCTTGTTAAGAAATGCGTTACGGTTGACGGTGCGGCAATCAAGGAGCCCAAAAACGTTATAGTACCGATAGGAACCTCTATCGCAGATCTTATCGAATTCTGCGGTGGACTTTGCGCAGAGCCCTACAAGGTGCTTTACGGAGGTCCTATGATGGGAATATCCGTACCCGATATGAGCGCTCCCATACTTAAGAATACCAATGCTATTCTGGCGCTCTCCAAAAAAGAAGCAAGGATCCCCGAGCCCTCGGCATGTATCCGCTGCGGCTCTTGCCTTAACACCTGTCCATTTGGCATAAATCCTGCGGGAATAGCGAGCGCCTTAGCTAAAAAGGATTTTGACACTGTCGAGGCTCTCGGTGTAAATCTTTGTATGGAGTGCGGATGCTGCAGCTTCGTCTGCCCCGCTCACATTCCTCTGGTACAGAAAAACAAGCTGGCTAAGGCAGCTCTTAAAGAAGAAAAAAGCAAGGAGGTTTTGAAATAATGGATAATAAGCTGACCCTGTCGGTCTCCCCACACATCCATAGCGGACGTTCAACCACAAGAATAATGCTTGACGTTATCATAGCGCTTATTCCTACCGCTATTGTGGGCACCGTTGTTTTCGGTCTGCGCGCGCTTGCGGTCATAGCCGTATGTATCGGTACATGCGTGCTTTGCGAATTTTTGTTTAACCTCGCAATAAAGAAAAAGCAAACGGTAAGCGACCTCAGTGCTGTGGTTACAGGACTTCTGCTCGCCCTCAACCTCCCCGCAAATATTCCCCTATGGCAAGCCGCTGTTGGAAGCATATTTGCAATAGTTGTTGTAAAATGCATATTCGGCGGCATTGGAAAAAATCTCGTAAACCCCGCAATAACCGCAAGAGTATTCATGCTTCTTTCCTTCGGATCGGTAGCAAAGGCCGCATTCCCTGTGGACTCGGTTTCTTCAGCAACACCCTTAGCAGAGCTCGGCATGGGAAAAGCGCCCGCGCTTATGGATCTTCTCGTCGGAAATCACGGTGGAGCTATCGGTGAGGTTTGCGCCCTCGCACTTATCGCGGGCGGCATATATCTCATAGTGAACAAGATCATCACATGGCACATTCCCGTCGCCTTCATCGGCTTTACTTTTGTGCTTATGTTCCTGTTTAACGGCTTTGATCTTTATTTCGCGACCGCACAGATCCTCTCTGGCGGATTGCTTATCGGTGCTATCTTCATGGCAACCGACTACGTAACATCCCCATCTACCGCTTGGGGTAAGATAGTCTTCGGTCTGGGCGCGGCATTCCTCACGGTGGTAATACGTCTGTGGGCAAGTCTTCCCGAGGGCGTATCATACTCAATACTCCTTATGAATATTCTTTGTCCCTATATAGAAAAAATAGGCTCCAGAAAGCTGTTTGGAGGTAAAAAAGCATGAAAAAGCACTTAAAAAGTATAATTTCACTTTTTGCCATCTGTGCAGTCATCGCTATGCTTCTCGCTCTTACAAATTATTTTACGGCTCCTATAATAAAGGATCATGAGGATGCAATAGCAAACGCGGCACTCATCGAGGTGCTGCCCGGCGCTAAGAAATTCGATCCTGTTTCGCTTCCCGAAAACACACCCGACACCGTCAAGGAGGCTTATAAGGCAGACAACGGCGGATACGTTTTCAAGCTTGTTACAACAGGCTACGGCTCTGACTTCGTAATTATGTGCGGAGTAACAGCCGAGGGAAAAGTAAGTAAATCTATCTGCCTTTCCAGCAACGAAACGCTTGGTAAGGAAAAGGATTACGGAAACAGCCTTGTCGGTCACTCGTTCGACACGGTAGACTCGGTAAGCATAATCTCCGGTGCGACAAAAACCACAGCGGCATACCGCAATGCGGTAAAGGATGCCTTGACGGCATTCAACGCGCTGAATACCGAGTCAAAAAATTTAAAGGAGGTAACGGATAATGAGCAATAAAAAAGGCGGCAACCTTGCCGTGCTCCTCAACGGAATAATCAGAGAAAATCCTGTTCTTGTCCTTATCCTCGGAACCTGTCCCACACTTGCAATGACTAAAAGCGTATCGACTGCTCTCGGAATGGGCGTTTCGGTTCTCGCGGTGCTTCTGTGCTCAAACGTTGCAATTTCCCTTTTGCGTAAGATGATCCCCGAAACGGTAAGAATTCCCTGCTATATAGTAATCATCGCAGGATTTGTTACCATAGTTGAAATGATAATTCACGCGTTTTTACCCGATCTGTACAGCACGATGGGAGTATTCTTAAAGCTCATAACAGTTAACTGTATAATACTTGGCAGAGCTGAAATGTACGCGGGCAAAAATACTGTGGGCAAATCCGCGCTTGACGGTATTGGAATGGGTATCGGCTTTACTCTGGCTATGTTTTTCATATCGACCGTCAGAGAGGTGCTCGGTGCCACTTCCTTCATGGACTACTCTATTCCCTTCCTCTCGGACTACAAGATAAAATTCTTCGTAGAGGCTCCCGGCGGAATGCTTGTATACGGACTTGCAATAGCAGTTATATATAAGCTCACACACGGAAAAGCCCCCAAGAAAAAGAGCTTCGCATGCGAGGGCTGTCCCTCCGCCTCAATCTGCCACGCGACAAGCGAATGCGAAAACAAAATAAACGTTGCAAAGGAGGAAAACACGGATGTTCGCTAATTTTGTAGTAATACTCACCTCCGCGGTCCTCATAAACAACTACGTGCTTCGACAGTTTCTCGGTATATGCCCGTTCCTCGGAGTTTCCAAAAAGCTCAACCAATCGGTTGGAATGGGAATAGCCGTAACACTCGTAATGCTTATAGCAACAGCGGCGACCTGGCCTATACAGTATTTTATACTCGACAGATTTGGTCTGGGCTATATGCAAACTATCGTGTTCATACTCATCATCGCCGCCTTGGTGCAGATGATAGAGCTTCTTCTCAAGAGATTTATTCCTTCTCTGCATAAGGGACTTGGAGTATATCTTCCCCTTATCACCACTAACTGTGCGGTTCTCGGTGTTACGATAAACAACATCACCGACGGATACGGATTTTTAGAGTCGCTCGTAAGCTCACTCGGCTGCGGAGTTGGATTTATGCTCGCTATGGTGCTCTTTTCGGGGCTTCGCTCAAAAATCGACGAAAGCGCCATTCCCAAAAGCTTCAGAGGTCTTGCGTGCACGCTTATAGCCGCATCATTTATATCTCTCGCGTTCTTCGGCTTTGACGGACTCGCGCAGACGATCCAGACAGCTCTGTCCTAAGGAGGTAAAATGTAATGATAACAGATATTTTACTTGCCCTTGCGGTTGTCGGCGCAGTTGGTCTTGTTGCAGGTATACTGCTGGCAGTTATATCGCATTTTTTCAGTGTTCCACAGGATGCGCGCGAGCGCGACCTGCGTGAAAAGCTTCCGGGTGCCAACTGCGGAGCCTGCGGATATAAGGGATGCGACGATTACGCAAGAGCTATGTCAGAGGGAAAGGCAAAGCCTAATCTTTGTATCCCGGGTGGTGACGACATAGTAGCTGAGCTTTCAAAACTTCTTGGCACAGAAGCGGGCTCGGTTGAAAAAAAGAGTGCCTTCGTTCGCTGCAACGGAAACTGCGAAGCAACATCGAAAAAGGCTGAATACTCAGGTGTAAGCACCTGCCGTGCCGCATCCGCGATATACGGAGGTCCTAACGCTTGTACTTACGGCTGTCTTGGCTTGGGTGACTGCGCTACTGTTTGCCCTGCCGACGCTATATGCATAAAGGACGGCATCGCGCACGTAGATCCACGTCTTTGTGTCGGATGCGGAATGTGCGTAAGCACCTGTCCTAAAGCACTTATATCCCTTCGACCTGCCGAATCAGCGATCACAATCAAGTGCAATAGCCACGACAAGGGCGCTGACGCGAGAAAGCTCTGCAAAAACGCATGCATTGGATGCAAGAAATGCGAAAAGGCATGCCCCGCGGGTGCTATCAGTGTAAATAATAATCTTGCGGTTATTGATTACAGCAAGTGCACCGGTTGCGGTATCTGTGCTGAAAATTGCCCCACAAAATGCATAAACAACGTATCATTTGCAGCTTGTGTAGCAAAATAAAGATATGAAAAACAAAAGGATACGAAACGATATTATTTTAATAGCCGCAGTTATTTTGATTGCGGCTATCGTTTTAACAGCTCTGGTTTTGATAAATAACGCAAAAAGCTCAAAAAACATCTCCGAAAAAAACGTTATAGTCTATCTTGACGGCAGCTTATACGGCAAATATCCCTTATCCGTTGATAAAAGCGTAGAAATAATTTCGGAGAGAGGAAGAAATCTTCTCGTTATCTCGGACGGAAAGGCGAGCATCAGTGAAGCATCCTGCCCCGATCTCGTCTGCGTTAAGCACAGAGCTATTTCGGGTGGGCTTGATCAGATAATCTGCCTTCCCAATAAGCTTGTGGTAACTATCGAGTAAGGAGTAAAGCATGAACGAAAAAACGAAAAAAATTGCGTTTTTAGGAATTTGCATCTCGCTCGCTATGGTGCTTTCCTATCTTGAGCTGTTACTTCCACCCATATATTCGGCAGTCCCCGGCATAAAAATGGGACTCCCTAACATAGTCATCATTTTCACACTTTATCGTTTTGGACTCAAGGAAGCTATTGCGGTTTCCCTTATAAGACTCCTTGCCGTTTCTCTGCTGTTTGGAAATGCTCTGGCATTTGCCTACAGCCTAGCGGGAGCTGCTCTTAGCCTTACGGTAATGGCGCTTCTTAAGAGGACAGACAGATTTTCCACAATAGGTGTAAGTGTAGTCGGTGCGATATGCCATAACTTAGGTCAAACAGCGGTAGCTATATTCCTGCTTGAGCGAATAGAAATAGGCTATTATATGGCTATTCTCACGCTCACGGGAGCAATCGCAGGCATACTTGTGGGATTGGCTTCTGCATATCTGCTGAAGCTTCTCGCAAGAGTGAAGTTTTGAAACCGCGCCTGTGTGAATAGTTGTTGACATATCTGATCTTTCATGATAGAATGAAATACAGATATTAGAGCATAGGTATGCTTTTAAATATAACGTCAAAAGGAAGCTAAAAAATGAA
>JAZSJE010000051.1:0-15411 GCA_045534135.1 Eubacteriales bacterium | reverse complement strand
CCGCCTAAGCGCAGACGCGTTTAATTGAAAACAGGAGGTAATAAAAATGGCAAGATATACCGGACCTGCTTGTAAGCTTTGCCGTAGAGAGGGCAAGAAGCTCTTCCTTAAGGGTGAAAGATGTACTTCCGGCAAGTGCGCACTTGACCGCAGAAGCACTGCTCCCGGTCAGCACGGCGCGGCTACAAAGAAGCAGAGAGAATACGGAATGCAGCTTCGTGAGAAGCAGTTGACCAAGAGATACTACGGTGTTCTCGAGAAGCAGTTCAAGAACTACTTCGTAGAGGCAGACCGTCAGGAGGGCATGACTGGTGAGAACCTGCTCAAGCTTATCGAGCGTCGTTTGGACAACGTAGTATACAGAATGGGTATGGCAGAGAGCCGTAAGGAAGCTCGTCAGCTCGTTCTTCATGAGCACTTTGAGCTCAATGGCAAGAAGGTAAATATTCCTTCTATCCTTGTTCGCGCAGGTGACGAGGTAAAGGTAAGAGAGAACTTCCGCGGTTCCGCAAAGTGCAAGGCACTTGTTGAGGCTCTCGAAACTAAGATCGCACCCAAGTGGCTTAGTGTTGACAAGGCAGCTCTTGTAGCTAAGGTCGTAGCACTTCCCGCAAGAGAAGATATCGACTTCGAGTTCAACGAGCAGCTTATTGTCGAGCTCTACTCCAAGTAATCCCTGCTTTTGTACGTAGAATGCTACGCTACAAAAGCGGCGTTGGGGTGGAGATCTGACTACCGCAACGCAAAAAAATTAAAAATTTATTTTAGGAGGATAATTTGGAATGATAGAGATAGAGAAGCCCAATATAACAACAGTTGATCTCAGCGAGGACGGAACAATCGGTAAATTCATAATAGAGCCCCTTGAGCGTGGATTTGGTACTACTCTTGGCAATTCGCTTCGCAGAATAATGCTTAGCTCTTTGCCCGGATACGCAGTAACCAACATCAAGATTGACGGAGTTCTTCACGAGCTTTCCACCGTTCCCGGAGTTAAAGAGGACGTTACTGAGATAGTTCTTAACGTAAAAGGAATTATCGCAAAGCTTCACTGCAATTCTCCCAAGACTGTTATTATTGACGTAGTGGGAGAGCAGAACGTTACCGCAGGTGATATCAAGGTTGATACCGATATAGAGATACTCAATCCCGACCATCACATTGCAACGGTAGGCGAGGGTGAAAGATTTTATATGGAGCTTACCTTCGATCAGGGTAGAGGCTACGTAGCACAGGACAGAAACAAGCAGCTTGACGCACAGATGCGCGGCTCTAATATTTCCGCTCCTATAGGCACTATCTTTACCGATTCGATATACACTCCCGTGTATAACGTAAGCTACACAGTAGACAACACTCGTGTAGGTAACATTACCGACTTTGACAAGCTTACTCTTGAAGTTGAGACCAATGGAACGATCAGCGCAAAAGAAGCGATTTCCTTTGGCGCCAAGATACTCAACGAGCATCTCAACCTGTTCGTAGATCTTTCGGACGAGGCAAAGAATGTTGAGATAATGGTTGAAAGAGAAGAAACCAAGAAAGAAAAAGTTCTTGAGATGACCATTGAGGAGCTTGACATGTCTGTACGTAGCTTCAACTGCTTGAAGCGCGCAGGCATTGACACGGTAGAAGATCTTACTAACCGTACAGAAGAGGATATGATAAAGGTTCGTAACCTCGGTAAAAAATCGCTTGAAGAAGTTATCCAGAAACTGCACTCGCTCGGACTTGATCTTAGAAAAGAAGAAGATTGAGACAGATAGTGCATAGCATAACAAAGAAAAACCGAAAAAGGAGGGAACTATAATGCCCGGAACAAGAAAACTCGGCAGACCTACCGCGCATAGAAAAGCAATGCTTCGCGGAATGGTAACTTTGCTGTTGAAGAACGGACAGGTTGAGACTACTCTCACCAGAGCAAAGGAAGTTCGTTCTATAGCTGAAAAGATGATTACACTCGGCAAGAAGAATACTCTTGCAAGTCGCCGCGCAGCACTGGCATATATTACAGATGAGAACGTAGTAACAAAGCTTTTTGTTGAGCTTGCTCCTCTTTATGCAGAGCGCAACGGTGGTTATACTCAGACATTTAAGCTTGGTCTCCTTAGAGGAGACGGAGCTGAGATGGCAATCGTAAAGCTCATCGATTACGTAAAGCCTTCTGAAGATAAGAAGGCAAAGAAGGAAAAGAAGGCTGACTGATTTTCCACAATAAAAAAGACCTACGGAAATTCCGTAGGTCTTTTTTGTGATCGGAATACAAAATGTATTAGAGTAATAATATTTTATTGCGTTGATGAAACAAACTCCGCGTGAGAAAATTGTATAAATATGCCAAAAAACACCAGTAAGATTGTATATATTAACACTTGAAATTTGAGTTTTTTTATGATAAAATAAAATAGAGTTTATTGCTCTAATCTTTTTATTACTTAGGAGAAAATATGTTTTGTAAGGTTTGTGGATGCGAAATGCCCGACGATGCTAACGTTTGCCCTCGTTGCGGTTCCGCAGTAGAAAATTCTGAATTTGTTGCTACAGAGCAGCCCGCTGCTCCTGCTGCAAAATTTAGTGTTAAGGCAATAGTAGGCTTTGCCGTATCACTTGTCGGTATTATTATTTCGGCTATTCCTTGCGGTATTGTAGGTATTATCTTCTCAATACTCGGAATGAAAGAAATAAACACAGGGGAAAAGAGAGGTAAAGGCTTCGCAATTGCAGGTCTTGTAGTGTCTATCTTGGACATCGTGTTTGGCGTTATCAACGTTATTATTATGATGATTGGCATGAGCATGCTATTATAATAGTAAAATAAACTTTTTAAGGAGAGATAAACATGTTTTGCAGAAATTGTGGCTTTGAGCTTTCAGCAGAAGCAAAGTTTTGCCCTTGTTGCGGCACAACAGTAGAAGCGCCCGGATACACTGCGGCTCCCAACAACGTTCCCCCTCAGGCACCTACCTCAAGTAGTAAGCCCAGCGTAAAGGGCCTTGTTGGATTCGGTCTTGCTATGGGTGCTATTACTTTCTACTTTATTTTCCCTATACTTTCTCTTGTGCTTGGAATCGTAGGTCTTGTATTTTCTATACTTGGCTTGAAGGAAACCAATGCAAACAACTTGAAGCTCAAGGGCTTCCCGCTTGCAGGTCTTATAGTATCTATCGTTGCTATATCCTTGGCGTTCCTTTCCTTAGTGGTTGCTTGCAGTGTTTACAGCGCGCTTAATGATTTCTACTACTATTATTAATTGAGTAATAAAAACAGACGGGTGACCGTCTGGTTTTTATTTGCCGCAATTTGTATTATCACCTTTTTTTATTATGGCATATGCTTTTAAAGAAGGAGGTGAAAATATGAATGATAGCTTGATAGGCTGTAGCGCAGCATTAGGAAGCGTCACTCAGGCTATGAAAGCGCAGACGATTCTTGCATCTGCCGCCATTCCTTCATCAGTCATAAAGTATGACGGTAATAACAAGGGTAAAGGGTGTATATACGGACTGTCCTTTTCCTGCTCACAGACAGATAACGTAAGGACCGTTCTTGCGAGCGGTGGTATAAGGGTAAGACAATGGAACTTGCAGAGCTGATATATCTTGATAATGCCGCAACCAGCTTTCCTAAGCCACAGTCCGTAATAGATAAGGTTTCTTTGTTTATGAGCAGTGAGGCAGGAAACGCGGGCAGGGGTACCCATATGCTTGCTATGCGTGCGGCAGAGAGAGCCTTTGAGTGCAGGAGCAGGATATCGGAGCTCTTTGATGCGGAGGGAGCGGATCGTGTTTGCTTTACGCTCAACACCACACACGGACTTAATATGTGTATAAAAGGGCTTCTCAATAAGGGGGATCACGTTCTTATCTCGGATATTGAGCATAACGCCGTTTACCGTCCGATATATAAGCTCCACTCAAGCGGAATAATAGATTATGATGTTTTTCCCAGCCTTTTAAATGATGAAAACCGCAGTCCGAGAAGTATATGCGAGGGAATAGAGGCGCGAGTCAAAAGGAATACAAAAATGATAGTGTGCTCGGGCGCGAGCAATATATCTTCGCTGACTATGCCTCTGGTGGAGATAGGAAAGCTTTGCCGACGTTTAGGCCTGTTTTTCGTTGTTGACGGAGCTCAATGCGCGGGGCATTTTCCTATATCGGTCAGAAAAATGAATATATCCGCGTTGTGCGTGCCGTCACATAAGGGACTTTTAGGACCTCAGGGCTGCGGTGCGGTAATATTGGGCAGCGATATAAGGATGAGCACACTCATAGAGGGCGGAAACGGTGTGGATTCACTTATGGGAATGATGTCAGAGGGAGTTCCTGAACGATATGAAGCCGGGACTTTGCCGTTACCGTCTATCGTGGGGCTCGCTGCGGGGATAGACACGTTGAATTCGATCGGGATAGAGCGTATCGCTGAGCATGAGAAAAAGCTTTTTTGTAAGGCTAGAGATGGACTCTCGGGTATAGACGGGGTGAAGATATATACACCGTCGCACGAGGGTTCGGTGATGCTTTTCAATATTGAAGGCAAGAGCGCTGAGAAAACAGCCGCGGCACTCTCCGAGCGCGGAATATGCGTGCGCGGCGGATATCACTGTGCCGCGCTTGCTCATAAGACTCTCGGCACAGAAAAATGCGGCGGCGTGAGAATAAGCTTCGGTCCATTTAATTGCTCTGATGACATAGGCGCGCTTTGTAAGGCACTAAGAAGCATAATATAGATACAAAAAGCGGGAGCCTGATAAAGGCTCCCGCTGATTTGCTTTGGATATTTTATTTTTCAATAATAAACGGTGCGGTAAGTATTCCCGTCTGGCTGAGGATATACTCATAGGAATAGTGCTCGGGGATGGGATACCAGCCGGAGGGACCAAACCATCTCAGATCTCCGTTGGCATTGTGGAGCGAGCCGAAGGTATTGATTCTGCTGAGGTAGACTTTAAGCTCAAGAGTATGCTCGCCCTCTGAGAGTTCGCAAAGATCGACCGCGTGTGGAGCAAGCGATATATTCGAAAGTCTTTGACCGTCAAGCGAAGCAATAATAGCTGTTGCGGCAAAGCGTCCCAGCGCAACTGTCAGGTCGCGCTTGCCATTGATCTTCATTTTATAGGTGAGAGCTCCACCGTAGAATGCCAGTCCTTGACGGGTGAGGTCACCGAAGCGTACCTTTCGTGCAGGTGCTGTGATACGGGCTGAGTCACCCATGACTTTGACACCGAAGTCGCCCAAAATGAACATATTTTCTACGTTCGATACAACGCCTAAGGGTCGCTTTACCGTAATTACAGTCTTGCCTGCCTTTATGCTTCCGATAGGAGTCTTTTTTATAGCGAAGTCAACGTAATATCCGCTGTTTTCCTTTTTGACAGGCTTACCGTTTATCCATATCTCGCTTTCCTCAAAGCTTTCAAGAGCCAGCTCGCAGTTGTCCACGTCAACGTCAGACCAGACCGTGGATTCGATAGTCAGTATATTTGTGGGCTCGGGTGCCGAGAACACCCATGGCTGCGCTCCGTGGCAGGTGGCGGTTGAAAGACCGAGCTGTGCCTTTGCCTTGTTGCATATGCGGAGCATGTCGTCCTCGTCCTGCCATTCTCCGTCGTCCAGACGCCATTTTGCCATATCCACTACGAGAACGTTGGGTTCGTCAAGCTCTATCTCGCATTCGCCTCTGTAGTTGGAGAGTATGTCACCGTTAGGTAAATATATTGCTCTGCCAACAGTTGATGAGAGCGATGCATCAGCCCTTCCCGGGATAAGTGTAAGGAGCAGAGAGGATTGCGAATAGCAGTTCCAGGTGATCAAGGTATTGCCGTTTTCATACGTAGCACCGATATCGCGGATATCTCCCGTTTCGGTGTCCATAAGCGTGGGGGCATACTCGCCCATTAAGGTTATTTTATAGCTTTCACGGGGAGCAGTGGTGATCCTCGAGCAGTTTTTGCCGTGGCAGATAAAGAGATGCTTTTGCTCACCGTCATTGCGTAGCGCATAAAGAAGATTGTCTGCCTGTGCGCCGCCCATATTTTGTATTTTTACTGTTCTGTGTGACTCAAGCTGAGCGCGCAGAGCGGTTCTGTTCCAACCGATCTGAATGCATTTATCGGCAAGAGCCGCGGGAGCTGTGCTGGGGATGGCATCTACAAGAGTGGGAGCAGATCCCATAAATATTACCTTTCCACCCTTATCCGCAAAGCTCTTGAGTGCGTTGAGCGTTGTGGATCGGAGTGTTTCGCACGCGGGAACGATAACGACGTCATATGACATCTCGCCTACCTTGAAGCCCTTGTCGCTCTCCTTATACTGAATAGGGAGAGTTGATTCGCAGATATAGTCGAAATCAAGAGTATCAAAGAGAAGCCAATCGGTTATCTCGAAAAATCTCTTATCCATTTCATTTCTGACCCCGAGGGTACTGTCGTTAGGACCGTAGTGGAGCCAATAGGACTCAATGGGGTGGATAACGCCTATACGGATATCTGCCTTTCCTCTTGTCATAAGCGTATTTACACGCGCGAAGTGATCCTCAATAAAGGGGTATTCGGGATACCAAGCTGATTGGTGACCGATAGAAGCGGGATAGTCACGCTTTGCCTCACCTCTCATGGAAGCCCAATAGAGATGGGGAACTCTTACGCTGACACCGAGAGCTGCCTGCCAGTCGCCCTGAAGCTTGTGACCGCGGAAATCAAAATCCCAGTTTGTAACTCCGTAAAGCTCGCTCATAACACCGGGATATCCGTACTGGTGGGTAGCGCTTGCTGCCTGCTTGACTGTGGTATACTCGCGGTAGTCGCAGAGCATATCAACTCCGGGGAGAGTTAGTGAGCGGTAGGCTCTCATCGCCTCACCGATAGCAACCGTCTGAGAGCGCAGAGATGGCTCCTCCATCATGTGTCCCGTAGCGTAAATTCCGTTTTCTTGACACCAATCTCCGATAGTGTCGCAGAATGCGGAGATAAATCTCTCGGTCACGTGATCGTGATAATGGTATCTTGTAGCCGAAACGCCCGTGGGAAGCTCCCATACTATCTCGGGAAGCTTGTCGAGTATGTCCTCACCGTACGTAGCGAGATAGCTCTCGGGAAAATCTATAGTGAAGGGAAGAATAACATCAGTCTTTTGAGTAGCGAAATCAAGGCATTTCTTGTGTGTTACCTGAGGCTCGTCGGTAAAGATCGCGGGAACACTCTTTCCAAAGTCATCAAAAAGCACTTCCTTGTAGCGATCGTGAGTTGTCTTTACAAATTCCTTGATAGCGGGCTTTGAGAGAGTATCAACGTAGGTCTGAAAATTGAACCAAGGAGAGGGCTTTACGGTTTCTAAGTACGCATACCAGACGTTATTGCCCATCTCGCTGTCAGAGAGGCGGCGGTAGGAGCTCAAGCTGCCGTCGGTATTAAGCTCTACGTCGTACATGCCTATAAGCATGCTTTCGTCACCTATCGAGCTTATTCGTGCGGTAGAGCCGCTGTCTACTTCGAGCTTTTCGCTATTTGCTGCCTTGCCTTCTTCGTTACGTTTTGGTGTGAATCTCAGATATTTTTGTCTATGCTCGATCCTTTCGGTAACGTATCCTCCTGCATAGCCTGATGGCCACTTATCCTCGTCATAGAGCCATGCGAGCATCTTCTCTTTTTTTGCTTTCTCGGTGCAGTCCTTTATAAGCGCCATAAATTCATCGGAAAGGTATTTTGTGGACATACCAACACGGCAGTGCATGTGAAAGCCGCCCATACCCATTTCCTTCATTCTGTCTATTTCATAAAATAGCTCATCGCGATCAAGCTCGCAGTTCCATGCCCAGAACGGAGTACAGCGGTACTCTGAGGTAGGATTTTTAAAAAGCTCCGGGTCGAATTTTTTTTCGTTCTTTGGATACAACATAGAAAAACCTCACTGCTTTTGAAATTTAAATACAATTTAGTGTAACATACCCAACAGATTTTGTCAATAAAATTTCCTTATGTTTTGCGGCTTATTGACAAAATCCAAATGATGTGATATATTTAAAGTACTACAATGCTTAGGAGAGTTTTATGAAAATAGCAGATACGTCTTTTTTTGATGCCGCAGCTCAAAAAAGAATTAAAGAAATAAGAGAGAGTACTGATAGCTTAGATATAAAGGGCAATATATATTACGTCAGCAACAGCGGTAGCGATGATAATGACGGGCTTTCGAAAAGGAGCGCGTGGAAAAGCTTAGAAAAGGTGTCAGCCTTTGCTCTTTGCCCCGGTGACGCGGTGCTTTTTTGCAGGGGAGATCTGTTTCGAGGAAGTGTAAAAGCTCACGAGGGTGTTACCTACGGTGCGTACGGCGAGGGCGAAAAACCGAAATTCTACGGTTGGGACAGAGCGCTTGACGATCCTGATCTTTGGATAGAGGTTGATGCTGACGCGCATATCTGGAAATGGGGTGAGAGGATTCCCGATGCGGGCACGCTTGTGTTCGGAGATGATGAGGAATGGTCGAGAAAGCTTATTCCGTCATATATAAACGGGCGCTTCGTATGCCGCTATGACGAGAGAAAGGCTTTCGTTATGCGTGACGAGATGAGCGAGGATCTTGATCTCTATTGGCACTACGAGGAGCGTCTTACCGATGTTGGTACTGAGGGAGATAATGCCCTCGTTCCGTTTGTTGACCCACAGAGTCTGGGAGAGCTGTATCTGCGCTGCGATCGCGGAAATCCCGCAAAGGTATTTGGAAAGATAGAGGCACTTACCCACAGGGCCGTGTTCAATGTCGGCAAAAACAACGGTGTAACTATAGACAACGTGTGTATAAAGTACGTAGGACATCATGCGATATGCGCGGGTGGCAACGTCAAGGGGCTTCATGTAACTAACTGTGAGATAGGCTGGATAGGCGGAACCATTCAGCATTATTACGGCACCGATCCCAACTACCCAGAGGGCGGCAGAGGAACGGTAACTCGCTTTGGCAACGGTATTGAGATATACGGTGGATGTGAGGATTATCTGGTGCAGAATTGCTATATCTATCAGTCCTACGATGCAGGTGTTACACACCAGATAAGTACGCGCGGAAAAAAGACGGTGATGGAGGGGGTTCGCTATCTTGACAACGTTATCGAACGTTGCGTTTATGCTATAGAGTATTTTCTTGACATGACCGATGGTGATGATCAAAGCTATATGAGAGATATAGTTATGAGTGGAAATATTCTGCGCTTGTCAGGCTACGGCTGGGGGCAGCAAAGACATAATTTCCATACACCCGCGCACATAAAGGGGTGGAGCTACGTCAATAAGGCAAGTGACTATCATATTCACGATAACATCTTCGATCGTGCGGCATACAGAATGCTTCATCTGGTCGCAAAGGAGAAGGAAAGTCTGCCCGAAATGCGCTCAAATACTTACGTACAAACGCTTGGCTCGATGTTAGGTCAGTATGGCGAGAACAAAGAAAAAGAACCCCCTATACTCACCTTTGACGAAAACGCGGAGGCTTGTATAAGGGATATCTTTGGCGAAAAGGATGCAACTGTACTTTTCGTTGAAAAAGAATAAAGCTCAGAAATTCGTGGGGAGGATCTCAAAGCTGAGAGCCTCTCCTGTTTTTGGGTGTAAAAAGCTCAGCTTGCAGGCGCACAGGGATAGTGTATTGCCGCTTTCTGCGGGCGCACCGTAGCGTCTGTCACCGCAGAGGGGAAGTCCTCTTGAGGCAAACTGCACTCTTATCTGATGCGTTCTTCCTGTTTCGAGAGATACGCGGACAAGAGAAGTGTTATCATCACTTGATAGCACCTTATAGCTCAGGATAGCTTCCTTAACGCCCTTGCGCTTGTTTTTTACAACATAGGATTTAGATCTGACTCTGTCGTAGTAGAGCAGATCGCAAAGCTTTCCTTCGCTTTTTGCAAGCAGTCCGCAAATGCGCGCAAGGTATATTTTTTCCCATTTCCCGTCGGTAATATCTGCTGAAAGCTTTGCCGCCGAGGCAGAGGATAGCGCATAAACCATTATCCCCTCGGTTTCACGGTCAAGGCGGTGCACCGTATAGAGAGTATGTACCTTGCCCGTCAGCGCTTGAAGCTCCTCACTAAGGCTTGAGGGAAAGGAGCCGCCTTTACCGCTCTCGGACAAAAGTCCCGCGGGCTTTACGGCAACGACAATATGTTCGTCGTGATAAAGAATATTTGACATAATACCACACGTAAATTAAGACGGCAGAGGCATAGCCACTGCCGTTTTTTTTAGCTTCGTTTTATAAGAGAGCAGAGAGAGCAGACCAGAGTAAAGCCGCCAACGATAAGCATAAGCACTCCGACTGTTTTGACAAGATTGAATTCGGAGGTGCTTTTTATAGTTTTTGAAAAGCAGGGCGAATTGCCATCTCCCGAGTCTACCGTCATTGAAATATCCATAGAGTCCTTTACTTTGAGCGATTTGAGCTTTTTAAAGCAACCTTTGCATTTCTGCATCATATCTTTTTTTGCGATATTATCCATAAAAATCTCCTTTTTGTCGCTTTTATGAATAGTATGCGCAGGAACACTTTTATATATTATAACTTTATTTTTACAAAATTTCAAGTGCTTTCGATTGACATTTGGATTTTTTGGTGCTATAATGAAAAAAAGTGTTTTTTTAACAGGAGATGAAAAAATGAAAAAACTTTTGAGTATAATACTTGTTTTATGCTTTTCGATTGCAATTTTTGCGGCAGCTATTCCAAACGTTGGAGCCGCAACCTACGATGAAAAATATTTCCGTGCTCCTGCAGCGGCGGTATATGAGTCCTTCGGTAAGCAGGGATATGCTTACGGCAGAATTACGGTAAGTGCTGAAAGTTGGGTCAATAATAACCCCGATGGATGTCCTGTCGACGCGGTAGTTTATTGGGGTAATGCAAACGGAAAGCTTGAGGGCTATTCCCCTGCGGCAACATTTAAGCTCTCCACCCGTTCAACTGCATTCGAATTTTCTGATCTTCAGATAATTCCCGAGGGCGCAGACAGATTTGTAGTTTATACTATGATACACGGAACCGAGATCATGTCTACAAAATACGTTGAGGCTATGCTCCCCGAGGGTGCGGCTTATTCTATTGATAAGGCGCCCCTGATGAGATTGGTGGTTATCAGTGATACACACCTCAGATCAAGCGATACCAGCGCTACCAATATAAAATTCAAGGATATGCTCAATGATGTAAACACCATGTATCCTGACGCAAAGGGTATATTTATAAACGGTGACGTTATAAATTCGGGCAGAGATCTGACTGATACCTTGGTTCCGCGTGCGGAATGGGCAAAGCTTACCGAATACGCGCAAACATCTAAGATACCGATCTTCATGGGCATCGGTAATCATGATATCTGGCCAAACGCATCGCGAGATACTATGAAGGTGATATTTACAAATACGGCTATACTTCCCGACGGAAGCCATCCGAATAGTGTACATTACGATTTTGAGCTTGACGGATACCATTTTGTATTTATAGGTGACGATGACGGAGATCCTACGTATGCTACCTTAAGTGATGCTACCCTCGAGTGGCTTGACCAGACGCTTGCCAAGGGATATTCCGAGGATAAGCCTACATTTATCTTTTTCCATCAGGCACTTACCAATACGGTCGCTGGAAGCCTTACGAACTTCGGTCAGGAATGGGACGGTGTTATAAACGCGGTCGAGGTAAGAGCGGTTCTGAGCAAATATCCTCAGGCTATACTTTTCAGCAGCCATAGCCACTATTCCATGGATAACATACAGAATGCTTATTCCGGTGGCAATACCTTTCCCTTTAACTTCAATACAGCTTCGCTCGGTTCTGTTGATGGTGCTTCAGACGAGGCTCAGGGTTATATAGTAGAGGTGTATGACGATGCGGTAGTTCTTAAGGGCAGAGATTTCGCGGGCGATGAGTGGAAGGGAACCGCGCAGTATGCGGTATCCTATGCCGATATTGAAAATAACGGTGGAACTGTACCAGCCCCTATTGTTCCCGATAACAACAATAATGAAAACAACGATACCGAGAACAATAACAGTAATAATACACAGAAGCCGACCGAAGCTACTCCCACGGATGATCAGGTCGAGGATGGAGAGGCAGAACCCGCCGGATGCGGATCTGCATTAGGTATAGGCGCGATCGTGCTGGCTGTAATTCCCGGTGCTATCTGCTTTATACGCAGAAAAGAAGATTAATTCGATTTAGAAAAAGCGTCAAGGGTTTCTTGACGCTTTTTCTTTTGTGCAAATTTCACTAATATAGCAAAAATGGAAAACTTATTTCGTATAAGTATTGTAAATTCATGAAAAATGTGATAAAATAACTGTGTATAATTATTTGAAACAGGAGGCTCCAAAATGCTGTCAACCGTATATAGCGCAGGACTTTTTGGAAAAGACGGATACATAGTTACGGTTGAGTGCAATGCCCAATCACGCTTGCCTGCGTTTGAGCTTGTAGGACTCCCCGATCTTGCCGTAAAGGAGGCAAAGGAAAGAGTCCGCACCGCTTGCGAAAACAGTGGATTTCGTTTTCCATCTATGGAGCTTATGCTTAACCTGGCGCCTGCCGACAGACGCAAGGAGGGCTCGGGATTTGACACAGCAATGCTTATGGGTATACTTCGTTGCGGTGGCGTGATACACCACACGGTCGATTTTTCCAACAAATGCTTTGTGGGTGAGCTTTCACTCTCAGGTGAGCTTCGTTCTGTAAGGGGTATCCTTTGCATGTGCGTTGCCGCGCGAAACGCAGGATATAAGGAGTTTTACGCCCCTGCCGATAACGCGCTTGAAGCTGCGGCGGTGGAGGGGATCACGGTATATTCGGTAAAAAACGTTCGTCAGCTGGTTGCTCATCTTAACGGAGATGAGAGAATGTCCCCAGTTTCCTGTAACCGCGAGGCATTTGAGGATGCTGTACGCAGCTCCACGCTTGATTTTGCTGATGTTAAGGGTCAGACAATGGCGAAGCGAGCTATTGAAATTGCCGCGGCGGGCGGGCACAATATACTTCTCATCGGCCCTCCGGGTACGGGAAAATCAATGCTTGCCAAGCGCATACCGACCATAATGCCACCTATGAATTTTGAGGAAAGCATAGAGGCAACGAAAATACATTCGGTAGCAGGCGTGCTTCCTGAGGGAATATCTCTTGTGGTTCAAAGACCGTTCCGCTCTCCTCACCATACTATGAGTGCGGTAAGTCTTGTCGGAGGAGGCATAAATCCTATGCCGGGAGAGGTGTCGTTGGCACACAACGGGGTTTTGTTTCTTGATGAGCTTCCCGAATTTCCAAAGACAGTGACCGATGCGCTCCGTCAGCCTATTGAGGACAGACGAGTGACTATAACCCGTGCAAACGGTAGAGTTACATATCCCTGCTCGTTTATGCTGGTAGGTGCGATGAACCCGTGCAGATGCGGATATTTCGGACATCCGACAAAGCCTTGCACCTGCTCCTCGGCAGACGTTAAGCGGTACGTTTCCAAAATTAGCGGACCTATGCTCGACAGAATAGATATTCAGATAGAGCTTCCGTCGCTTTCATATGACGAGCTTGCTTCAAGCTCTCAAGCATCTGAATCCTCCGCGATCATAAGAGAACGCGTTACAAAGGCAAGAAAATTTGCTCTTGAGCGAATGGCTGATGCGGGTGAAAAGGGAATATGGAGCAATGCTCAGCTTGACAGCGCGGCTATTCGCAAATATTGCGTAATGGATGCCGCTGCGGGAGCGCTTTTGAAATCGGCATACGAGAAAATGGGTATGTCGGCAAGAGGCTATGACAGGATAATGCGTGTCGCGCGTACCATTGCGGATATGGATTCGAGCGAAGCGATAAAGGCAAAGCATATAGCTGAAGCAATACAGTACAGAAGCCTTGATAAAAAATATTGGGGCTGACGGCAGGCAACAAATAAGAGGTAA
Source organism: Eubacteriales bacterium (assembly GCA_045534135.1). GTDB lineage: Bacteria > Bacillota > Clostridia > Oscillospirales > CAG-272 > HGM12713. The sequence continues at coordinate 1,478 of JAZSJE010000051.1, read as the reverse complement.
TAGTGAACAGATATGATATTTTGGCAGAGGATATAGTTAGACTTTGTCGCCTTATGTCGGTGAGCGGCTTTGAACATAGAGCCTCTGCCGAGATAAAGGATATTTATGGATCCTTTTTTGATGAAATTGATTCTGATAGAGTTGGAAATCATATTCTAATTAAGCGTTGCGGAAAAGAAAATGCGCCTAAGATACTGATAGATGCTTATTTCGACGAGGTGGGAATGATAGTTTGTGACGTAATTGATGGCGGATTTTTGAAGATAGTCAGCGTCGGAGGACTTGACCCGGCGATCATGCAAGCGGCAGACGTTGTGGTCTACGGCAAAGAAGTTATCAGGGGAGTGGTCGGCTCGATGCCACCGCACCTTCGGGCAGGTAAGGACGGAAAGCTTCCCGCGATAGACGAGCTTGTGGTGGATATGGGAGTTGGATACTCCAAGGAGGAGCTTGAGGATATAGCTCCAATAGGCACACCTGTCGGATTTGCGCCTGCGTATAGCTTCTTTGGAGATAAATATATGGCGGGAAAAAGCTTTGACGACAAGGCATGCGGAGCTATAGCGGCAAGAGCTGTTGCGGATACACCGAGAGAAGATCTCGCGGGTGACGTTTATCTTTGCTTTTCAGCTCGGGAGGAGAGCTCACGCGATGGCGGTGTAAGCCCTGCGTGCTTTAATTTAGAGCCCGATTACGCAATGGTTATAGACGTAAATCTCGCTAACGCGCCCGATGCGCCGGATAGAGAAACTGTTGAGATCGAAAAGGGAATATCTATCTCGCACAGCGCGGCAACGCACAGAGGCTTGACTAAGCGATTTGGAGAGCTGTGCGAAAGCAAGGATATATCGGTGACACACTGTGCGGCACCCTCGTCAACGGGGACGAACGCGACCTCTGTAAATTTGTCGGGATTTGGTATACCCGTGGTTGACGTTGGGCTTCCGCTGAGAAATATGCACACCTACAATGAGGTGATCTCGCTTAACGACTGTGATACTCTTTACAGAGCGGTCGCGGAGTTTATTTGCTCAAGCGAGCTTGCAGAGTCATTTGGAAGCGAGGTGGTCCTATGATAGGGTCTATAAAGGGTCTTCGCGGGGTGGCTCTGATAGAGGCGCTCAGTCTGCAATTCGGTCCGTCGGGTTGCGAGGACAGAGTGAGAGAAATGATAAAAACAGCGGCTGAGCCGCTTGCGGATAAGACGGTGGTAGACCGAATGGGAAATCTTATCTGTCGAATGAGCTTTGGTGAGAGCGCAAGCAAAACGAGGATCATGATATCCGCGCATATGGATGAGGTCGGCTTTATGGTGGACTGTATACGCTCGGATGGAATGCTTAGCTTTGGTCGAGTGGGCGGAATAGATCCGTCAGTGCTGGCAGGACGTAAGATAACGATCGAGGGTAATGAAGGACTTATAAACGGTGTCATATGCTCAAAGGCTATACATCATAAGGAAAAGGACGAGCGCGAAA
>JAZSJE010000016.1:0-13328 GCA_045534135.1 Eubacteriales bacterium | reverse complement strand
CGCACAAAAACGCAAACTCCGATAGTCGCCAAACTAACTTTGCGCGAAAAGAGTACACCTATCCCTAAAATAAAGATAGTACACCCTTGATCCACGCATATTAAGTTAGTTTGGCAATTTCATTGTCAACATTTTTGACTTTTTTTATACTGCGTTTATAGCATCAACCTATCTGCTATCGTGTCAAAATATGTTTTCTCCTCATAAACTGTCACAAGGGAGGTTATATAAACCTTTCTGAAAATTTAATAATAATTACTGATCAGGAGATAACCTATGGCTATATTTTCAAACCAAGCCACTTTAACCTACAACGGAAATTCCACCAATTCTAATATTGCATACGGTGAAATTCTCGAGGTTTTATCAGCGGCAAAGACTTCTATTGAGGGCACGTATGCGCCAAATACGATAGTAACCTATGCAATCACTCTGAGAAACACAGGCGCCTCTGCGCTGAACGGTGTTATTGTTTCAGATAATCTCGGTGCTTATGATGTCGCAGGCATTACCGTATATCCACTCACCTACTCCGACGGCTCGGCTACCCTGTTTGTTGACGGTGTGCTTCAGGCCGCGCCTACTGTAACCGCGGGTCCCCCTCTCGTTTTCAGCGGCATAAATATTCCCGGTGGCAGTGATGCAGTGCTTGTATATCAGGCAGTGGCAAACTCTTTTTCAAATCCCGCGGTAGACGGAACTATAACTAACATCGCAACAATATCCTCAACCGGCCTTAGTACACCTATAACGGTATCCGAAACTGTAACTGCAGCAGCAGAGCCAATGTTGAGCATCTCAAAGACTATCTCTCCCTCTCAGGTCGTTGATAATGATAGAGTAACCTATACCTTTGTTATCCAAAACACGGGAAATCAGGAGATAGTTACAACAGACAATGCCGTTGTAACCGATATTTTCGATCCTATCCTTTCCGCGCTTTCAGTCACCTTTAACGGCACTCCGTGGACCGAGGGCGTTGAATACAGTTATGACGAGGCTACAGGCACGTTTACTACCACACAGGGGCAGATAACCGTACCCGCTGCCACTTATGCTCAGGATGTGTCTACGGGAGAATACAGCGTAACACCCGGAATTGCTACATTGGTGATCACCGGAACGATCTAAACTGTATTTCCTGTAATATTCTAACCGAGCGCTTAATATAAAAGCCTCGGGAACATTACGTTCCCGAGGCTTTTCATTATAATATGCGATTATAGGACTCTTACTCTCGCTGTCTTCGCTCCATTCGCTTCCAGTTGAAAAATCCGTACAGATCGTTAATAAGAAACACTATAAAGCACACTACCATGGACACATACGAGATATCCTCCAGCATAGCCACCGTCCACATAATTATGAGCACTACGTCGTTTGCGGCATATGCAAGAGCATAATAAGAGCTGCGCATAAAGGTCAGATACACAGCAAAAAAGCTTGTTGCTATTGAAAGGGTACTAACAAAAAGATTTGACGTATTCAATGCCTTAAGAATAAAATAAAATCCTACGGTTACTATAGCGGTAAGCAATAGCCCGATCAAAGCCGTTGTAAGACGCAAGCGGGCTACTCTCACCTCTGATTTATTACCCTTGTAAGGATTTTTGAGCCATGATATCAATGCCAGAATTGCCATGGGGACAGTCATGCCTACGTAGGTTATCATTTCTCCGTAATAAGCAAAGCTGAGTGATATTATTCCGTAAAGCACACCGAATATTATGATAAGCACCTGCCCTACGGGATTTCCCTTAGCCAAAAAGATAAGCGAAGTGACACCGATAAGCGAGGCTATCATAGACGGATAGCTTTCCCCGTCAAACAGCAAAAATGACACTGTTATAAACAACACCGAGGATACCCACAATGATATCTCCCACACGGTAAAATATTTTATTGCTTTTTTCAATGGGTATTCTCCATTATCAAAAGTTCTTCATCCGACAGCTCCACGTCAAGTCCGCGAAGATTATCCGCAAAGTGCTTTGCAGATGCCGAAAACAAAGGAATTATTCTTGTATAATTTTCAAGTCTGTACGCGTTAACTAACCACGATACAACTATGGCACTGGGATTTACTCCCTTTTCCTCTGCCATCTTTCTTACCAATGACAGTCTTTCTCCACCGTCGCCATAGATTTCGGGAAGTCTTTCGGGAGAGTCATATCCACCCTTGCAAAGACATGAATATGCTAAAAGAGGCATATCCTTATCGCAAAGATATCTCAATCTTTCTCGTCCAACCATCTCGTTAAATTTATATTTAGGAGCAACGTTGAAATCAGGCTGTAAATAGGTAAAGCACTGCTGCATCACAGTGTAAGGTGTCCATCCGTGTTTATCGGCAAGCATATTTGCCTCTGCCAAGCGCCACGTATCAAAATTACTGTTACCAAGATTACGTACCTTTCCCTTTTTTACAAGGCTGTCAAAGGCTTCAAGCGTTTCTTCCATAGGGGTATTGGGGTCATCCGTGTGCGCATAATAAAGGTCTATATAGTCCGTACCTAACTTTCTCAGACTTTCGTCTATCCAATATTCTATCTGCTCGCGCTTAAGACCAGCTCCCTGTCCATGACGGTCAAAGCCTACCTTGGTTGCAAGTATCACCTTATCTCTGCAACCACGATCACGAAGCCACTGTCCAAGAACTGTTTCACTCTCGTCACCCGTTCCCTGCCAATGTGCGTAATTATTTGACGTATCAATAAAATTTCCGCCATGATCCATATAAATATCAAGTATCCTGTATGCGTCTTCCTTTGTAGTGGTAGTACCGAAATTCATTGCGCCAAGTGCTACCTCTGCTACCTCAAGTCCGTTCTTAAGCAATATTTTTTTCATTTTTATCTCTCCAAATCATTTAAATCTTTCTATTATGTCATCCTGCAAGCGTTTGCTTATGTCAACAAATATTCCGCTATATCCTGTTACACGTACAAGTATATCCTTGTGGTGCTCGGGATCATTTTGTGCATCTATAAGCTTTTGCACTCCGGTACAAGTCACCTGAGCATGCAATCCGCCGCGATTGAAATACGTAGCAAGCAATACGGAAAACAGCTCCTTGCCAGATTCTCCCTCAAATTGCTTAGAGTCAACGTCAAGATTGAGCGCACCTGAGGTAAGTCCGTCAGAGGGAAGCATAAGCATTGAATTGAACATTGCTGTGATTCCGTTCGTGCATGAACCGTTTGACGGTCTTGTGTTCTGAGAAAACGGTGTGTATGCCATTCTTCCGTCAGGAGTTGCACCGTATAGCTCGCCATATTTAAGATGCCACGTATCACTTTGCATGCAGGGCATTAAAAACAGCTTTTCTTTATTAAAATAAGGTCTGCTCTTTTCTATCACAAGATCGGTTGCTACCTTTGCCAATCGCCTTACGTGCATATTTGATAGCTCGGTATCCATTCCGTATTTATCGCATTTACGGCACATTGCCAATATATATCCGTAACCCTCAAAATTTGCCTCAACTGCTCTGACAAGTTCATTAAGTGTAAGCTTTTTTTCTATAAAAACAAGCTTATCTATAGCGATAATGCTATCTGCCACAGTCGCAAACATCTGGAATGCCTGCTCCTCAAAATGATAGGTCGCAGAAGCAGAAAAGCATTCTCCGTTAATAAGCGAGGCACGCGTAAAGCAATCTGTAAAGGATAGCACTGCCGACGGTGCACGTCGCCTTGCGCCGAGCTCACGAGATAGAATTCTGAGCTTTCTGTCCAAAAAATCACTCATTCTCGCAAAAAAGCGCTCATAAATACCGTCTATACCTACACTTTGTGGGTCTTCCTCTGTAGCTACAATATCTTTCAGGACTATCATAAGATCCTCAGGCCAGCCGTGTTCTGCATTGACTCTCATATATGGAATGCACATCTGTTTTTTCTCGTCATCACTAAGCACACCGTAGCTTGCCGCAGACGGTCCACCCGCCATCCATGCGCCCTTATCACCTACTGAGCACCAATTGCATCCGAAATGAGCATAATTCAGTACGTCCTTTTTGGGTATCCCTATACGCTCGAGAGTCGATCTTACGTTACCGTCATTATAAAACATAAGCGAAGCACTTTCAAGTGCCTTATCGGTAAATGTACGCCAAAGCTCAGGACAGGTCTTATCCATATCCTTTACGTAGTTTACCACAACAACAGGGTTTTTAAAGGAAGGCTCTATGCAGCTTGCAAAAAGCTCTGTAAGCTCATTTGCGACAAGCTCTCCTCTCTCGTCTACTCCGCAAAGCAGAAGATACTGAGGTGCATCAAAATTGCATATGCGCTCAAACGTAGTACTGTTAGTGGCATCTCCAACCTGGTGCTCGCCCCGCCCCATTATAAGATTATGCTTACAGTAATAGTCTTTTATATATTCGCAAGCATCCTCACGGCTCATAGTGCCGCTATCTATATCAGCTTTGTACAAAGGATAAAGTATTCTGTCAAGCCTTCCTACCGTCAGCGTCGGGTTTAATGAAATATACGCGCAATTGATAAGCGTAATTATCCACAATAGCTGCAATGCCGAAGCAAAGCTGTCGGGCTTTGCGAATGCCGCTTTGCGCAGATTATCCGCGACTGTGAGCATTCCCTTTTCCTCGGCTGCATTTGCATATCTTATCATATAGTCAGATATTGCGTCATATATCTCGATTATTGCCGTAAGGAATATACGTTTATCCTCATCACGTGCCTCCGCAAGGGAGCTTTCGGCTATCTTACGCATTCCACTGATACCGTATTCTACCACCATATCCCAAGAGTAAGTGCAGTGTCCCGAAGCGATAAATGTATTTCTCGGCTGATAATCGGGATGATTTATAAAGCTTTGAAATACAGCTTCCTCCGCATCGCTGAGTTCTCTGTCAACACAGCGTCCAGCTATAAGATCGTGTTCTTGGAGAGGAAGCGAAACCCTTGAGAGAAGTATAGACAGGTGCTTTGAAAATCTAAGTGGATGAGGAAGCTCCTTGTAACGTGACTTTATATCGTCAAGTATAATTATTCTTTCAACCGACGTGGCTAAAAGAGGCTTTTCAACAAGAATATTTTGGGCTTCCTGTATGCTTTTTTCTATCATCTTCACAGAAACTCATCCTCCTTTTTTTAAGACTTACCACACACTAAATTATATACCACACGCCGCTAAAAGTCAATAGCGCACTTTAATAATTTAGAGCTACTATACTAAGGAACCATCGAAGTCTTGACCACCTGCCGTACCGGTAGCTTTCGTTTCACAAAAAGCAAGAGGGATATCAAACGATATCCCTCTTTTATTGTTTTTCAGTTGTTCGACCTCAATAGTCGCTCGTTCTTTTTACAGATCACAATTTAATTTGTAATTTCCTCGAGAGCTATACTAAACGTAAGCGTATCGGTATATGATCCTGCTTTACCTTTTCCTATCGGTTCGAAGATAAGCTCAGATGTTTTATGAGTCGTACCGCCTGGGCAACTAAATGCTACATCGTTATTTGAAAGCTCAGCTCCTCCCGCTTTTATCGAATACTTTTCTCTATTATCATCTGTTCCAACCAGTGTCCATCCGTTATCGTAATTTTCACTGCTGACCCTGAAAACAAGAGCTTTATCCTTCGCAACTACAACTTTATTTGCAGAAAGATTTACCGAAATCTCCTCACCCTCTGCCAACTCTACCGCGGCAGGGATATTAACCTCATAGTACTGACTTATCGTATATTCGATATCGGTCTCCTTAGAATCACCGTCACCTGAAATTTTAATGCTATCCCAAACGTAAGAAACGTCAGCCTGCATCTCCTTTTCGGAATTATTGATATCAATATCAAACGTACGCGCGACGGTCGGAAGAGCCGTTAGCAAAAGCATCACTATCACGAGGATGAGTGAAAGCGAATATTTGATTTTCATTGCCATCCTCTCCTTTCAATGTTATAGTGATTATTGTTCATCGCTGAATGCATACTGTATAGCGAACGTTATCTTTCCTCTGTAGGTGCCCGGAACAGCTTGGCTGTTCTCACGGTCAACTCTGGGTGTGAAATAATGATTTTTAACACTCTTGTTGCTTTCGTCCACCGTAAACAGGGTGTCAGCACTATTTATTATTCTGTCGTCCTCTGTTTCGATATAATACTTTACATAAGTGCCCGGCTCGTTCGGATTAGTGAGCGTAAAGTCTCCGCTTACGTTAACTCTGAATTCAGACGCGCCGTGGAAGCCCTCGGTTTCTATAACGACAAGCTGCTGCTCCTCAAGCACTATCGAATCGGGTATGTATATAGTAAAGCTTGCGGGATCAAATACATACATTATGTTGTACAGCGCAGAGTAAGCACTGTCGGCACTCACCTGAGTAGCGGTAAAATATTCGGGATTTCCGCTAAGCGGGAAAACTCCGCAATTCTTAGCCGTGTTCCTTGCCGTTTCAAACTCGCTCGCGCGGTCACCGTATACCGAGCTATCGGACACCTCAGCCGCCAGGAGATACATATTCTTTATATTTTCTCTCTCGTATATCCTCATTCCCTTCACGCCGCTCTCGGTGTTTTCGATAGCACCGAGTGCCGATTCAAGTGCTGCCTGGTCAGCCAGCGTAGTCACGGAATAAGAGTTAGTTCCGCCTATTCCCGAAAGAACCGAACAGTCAGTAACAGTAAATCCTTCTGGAGCAACGGTGTAAGCCGTACCTGAGCCCGAAGCGACCTTTGCGCCAAGGATACATCCGCTGATGGTAGAGTTACTTATTGAATCTGCATCTGCTATGATGCCCGCACGAACATCACCGCTTACCTGTCCGTTGAAAATACAATTAGCTATATTATAGGTAAGCACAGCACCCGTATTTTGGGCACCGACCATGCCTCCGCCAAAGTAGGTACCGCCTACGCTTGCAAGGTTCATACAGTTCTTTATATCAATAGCGACCGTATTTGCTGTTCCATTAATAGAAACGTAACCCAGCATACCTGCCGCAGCACTCGATGCTGTTAGATTATCCAAATTCGTTGAACCTTGGATAACCACCTTAAAGTCTTCGGGCGCATTATTGGTTCTCATAAATCCTATGGCCCCGCCTACGTATTCTCCACCGCTTATCGCACCGCTATTTACAAAGTAGTTTACCGTAGCTTCGTAATCGTCACCGTTAAGGCAACCTATAGCTCCGCCTATATAAAGTCTGGTCGCCGCCTGCGTTCCGCGAATGGTTGCTGAGTTTTCACAGTAGCTGATATCTGCGCGGTCGTCTAATCCGAAGAGGAAGCCTATTATTCCGCCCATACCTGTGTTGTATGTACGCTCTACGGTAGAGGAATTAGTAATATTTGCCGTGTTATAACAATACCCAACGGTCACGTTTCCGTCCTGACAAGTACCTAAAATACCGCCAACGCCCTTAGCGTCACCCGCCGCGAGCATTTCAATCTCACCCTCGTTTATAGTGTTGGTAACGGAAACTTCGTTTGTATCCCCCATTGCTCTTCCGAGGATACCGCCGACACCTTCCATCTGAGTTCCTGCGGCACTAACCGCTCCCGTGTTGGCACATACCGTGTCACCGGATCTATCAAAGGTCGCGCTTCCCTTTGCGATAAGTCCAAGAATACCGCCTATACTGTAATACAAGGTTCCTGCCTCAGCAGTTACGTCGCCGTTATTGGTGCATCCGTAGAAATATACTGTCGAACCGATGGAAGCCCTTCCCGCTGTTCCGAGTATTCCCGCTACACCCATATAATAATTACTCTGATTGCCTCTCGCTTTGGCACTGATGTTTCCGTCATTTACGCAACGAGTGAAGGTAACGGTAGAGCCGTTCCAAGCCTGTCCCATAATTCCGCCGATACATGCGTTCATAGCACCGTCTGTAAGTGAAATATTACCGCTGTTAGAACAATCGGTAACGTTAACCGTAACTGCCTTTTCTATTCCGCAAACTACTCCTCCAATACCGCCGAATCTTTCTCCACCGGACGAGGTATTGTAGTAGGCGTCCTTGTTATAGGTTATACTCGCATAATTATGACAGTTGGTAATATTTGTATCCTTATCTATTCTCGCGATCACACCGCCAAGCCAACATCCCGGAGATGTTGTGGTAACAGAACCCATATTATAGCAATTTTCAATGCTAAAGTTGCTTTTTTCCTGATATGCAACTATTCCTGCCGCAGTACTTGACGTTATCGAGATCGTACCGTTAGAACCGTTGTAGCAGTTGTTAATGTTCATAGGTATGTCGTCAGTACCCGTAGTATACGCTACTATGCCTGCAGCATTGGCTCCGCCCGATATACCTTTATTATTTACACAGTTTTGTACCGTAGTACCTGCAACATAATCATCGGGATCGATCACTCTTTCACCGCTCTCCGATGTGCTGATCGCACCTACGATACCGCCGAGCTCTCCTGGACCGTATATATTTCCTGTATTCTCACAGTCGTTTAAGTAAAAGTGGGGAGCGTATTCCATACCAAGAAGTCTGCCTGCTATTCCGCCTGTGTTACGGAAAGCGTTATTTATTGCCGCGGTATTCTCACAACGCTCGAACACAACCGATATTTTCGTATACTCGCCTGCCACGTATCCTGCTATACCGCCTGCGTTTCCTGCAGTATCCGCAGTTCCTGCATCTACTCTGCCTGTATTAAGAACGTCCGTGAAAGACATATAGTGTACTATTCCGTTTTTGCTTTCGTCATGCAACTCAAAGGTCGTACCCAAAACACCTGCCGCAGAAACCAGAGAGCTTACGTGACCGTTATTGGTACATTTTTCAACAGTGAATGTAGAATCGACTGTGGTGCTTCCCATCCAGTTTCCGAGAGAACCGTATACTCCTACTATACCTCCGGCATGCGACATATTTGACACCGCATCGGAAAGAACGTCGCCGTTATTTATACAATTGTAAAACTTAACGTCCTTAACGCCTCTTATTACTGCTGCGATACCGCCCTTCATAAGCTTATCCGTGGATAAAGGAGCACTCTCGGCATCTGCAAGATCGGTTATATTTCCGTTATTGGTACAGTTATAAAAGGTTGCTACTCTGGCATCACGGATATATTGATACGCCATTATTCCGCCCGCGGAAGCCGCGTCAACGCTTTCGTTTCCGTGCTGGAACACATCAATGTTTCCGCTGTTGATACAGTTATTGAAGCTGATCGCAGTGCCCTGTCCTGCTCCCGCTATACCGCTAAAGCATTTCAGCACCTGTGCATCAGAAACGATATTTCCCGTATTTACACAGTTTTTAAAGGCGGCCGTGCCGTAAAGAAGACCGGCTATTCCCGCAACACCCTGTTTTATACCGATATCCCTTACGGCAGTAACCGAGATATCACTTTTTAGCCATATTTTCCCCTTGTTAAAGCAGGTATCAAAGGTATACGTATTTTCATTACTGTTACCGTCCAATTCGACATTCGCGTTACCGGTAATAGCACCCACGATTCCGCCTATGTTTTTAATTTTAGGATCGAATGAGTCCCCGGTTCCCTCACCTACCGTGATGTTACCGCTGTTTTCACAGTTTTTAAACGTGGTTCCCTCGGGTGCCTCTGCTATTATACCTCCAATGTTGATATCACCCATATCAACGCCGTTCTTGACTACGACATTCATATCACTGAAGCAGTTATTGAAGGCTAACGGATTACTTGTAATTCCTACGATGCCCCCCACACCGAGCAGCTTAGGCGAAAAAGCAGTCTTTCCGCTCTCGCCTATAGTAATAGTTCCGCTGCTTACGCAGTTTTCAAAGGTTGCCTGATCAAAAACAGAGCCTACGATACCGCCCAAACGGGCACCTGTTCCAAGAACGCTTCCGTGCTTTATGTTGATATCCATCTCATTGAAGCAGTTTCTGAAAGTAGTGGTACCTGTTGATGTATATCCTACTATTCCTCCTATGTTGTCGCAGACAGACAGATTAGCTCCGTTTATGTTAATAACACCTCTGTTGACAACGGTATCAAGAAGAACGGTTCCTGACGTTACGGAAACAAATCCCGCAACTCTTTGCATACGTGCAACGTCCGCACCGATATTTATAGTTGAAGTATTCAAAACGTTTTTCACGTAGGAGCCATTTCCCACCGTGTACGCAAACGCTCCAAGGCCTTCGCTCGAGTCAGTATTTGTGATAATATCGTAGTCAACGTCAAACGTAACGTTCTCTGCCGAGCTATATCCTCTCATTTCCCAGCGTGCAAGAACGTGCAACTGCTTGCTTCTTGCTTCAACAGGATTTGCTCTGGTTACGGTGAGGTTGTTCAGAATAACATTATAGCTCTTCAAGAAAAGATTGTCGGCAGTCATATTTATCGTATGACCGCATCCGTCTATGATCACGTCATCAACGTACTCACTGGGATCCTGCTTATCCATCAATTCATATTTTGATGCTCCACTTCCGCTTCCGCTGGCAGCACTTTTAATGGTAGCAGACCAGGTAATATCCTCCCACAGATAATAATATCCGTCGTCGGCTATCTCGCTGAACAGTATTGCGTTATCAGGAGTTACTCCGGCTCTCTTGCTATCTACAACCGGAACGTACTCAACACCCTTCTCTGCCATAAGCTCGGCATTTATAGTCGCAAGATGTTCAGCCCTTTGCTGATCCGTATAATTTGCCATATAGTTTCCAAGCGTAGCTTCGTTGTAAGTAGGCTTTGTTAAAGCAGGAACTGCGGTAGCACCCGTAGCAAGATTAACTACACCTTTATCGGGAACCGAAGGCATAGTGACAGCCTTTTCATCAATATTGTCAAAGGCTCCGCCATAACTGTTTTCCACCGCGTTCGCCCCCAAAGGCATAGCGATAAGTGCCCAAAGCATAACTATTATTAACGATATTGACAGTACTTTTTTCATTGTAGTTCTCCTTTTGCAAAGCATCCTCGTCTATGAAGCAGAAAAGTTTACACTTTTCCTTTATATCATAAGTATAATATATTATATTCTATAACATTTCACCAAAAAAGTCAAGTAAAAAAATATTTTTTGTGTAAAATGACGAACATTTTTTTATAAAAAAAGCAGCAGCCCAACTTGGGCTGCTGCACTGTTAAGTGAAATTAATATTTTTTATGCCTTTTTAACGGTTTTTTCCGTTTTTGAAGAAATAGTTGCAATTATCCATTCTACCCTGTCATCCTCGAGGAATCCCATGTTTCCTAACGGGTATTCAACTCCGAGAGCAACGCTTTTTGAAGATCCGAGAGGGTGATAGGGCTCAACCTCAACGTGAGTAACACAGTCAAGCTCCTCTGCCAGGGCACCGATGGAAAGCAAATGCTCTTCTCTGTCATTATATCCCGGAATTATAGGGCAACGCAAAACAACAGACGCGCCTTTTTCATTAAGAAATCGCAGATTGTCAAGTATACGCTCGTTAGGTACTCCCGTAAAGCTTTTGTGACGCTCCGAGTCACTCTCCTTCATATCCCAGAGAAACAGATCTACGTAAGGAATAAAAGCTTCAAGCACGTCGCGGGCGACGTATCCGCAGGTTTCAATGCAGGCATGAAGTCCCCTTCGCTTTGCTTCCTTAAGAAGCGCAAGAGAAAACCCGTGCTGCATAAAGGGATCTCCGCCGGACAGCGTCATACCGCCACCCGAGCTTTTATAAAAGCTTACGTCCTTTACAACCTCGTCGATAACCTGATCCACGCTCTTTTCTTCTCCGCAAAGCTCAAGAGCTCCCATACAGTAAGCTGTGCATTTACCGCAGGAAATACATTTATTTCTCTCAAAAATATGTATACCGCCGTCAAACAAATGCGCACCGTTTTCGCACGTACTCAAGCACTCGGCACACCCAACACACTTTTCTGTGTAATACATTATCTGCGGTCTTGGCGATTTTGATTCAGGATTATGACACCAAGCGCAATTAAGCATGCAGCCCTTCAAAAACACCGTTGTTCTTATACCCGGACCGTCATTTACGCAAAAGCGCTGAATATTAAATACTATTCCCTTCAAGTCATCCATGTTTTTCAGTATACACGCAAAAGAATGCGTATTATCCTATAAAATTCATTTATTTGTTTCCTTGAGTCTGCTAAGCTCGGTAAGGAAGGTTTCTATATCCTTAAACTCGCGGTAAACAGAAGCAAAGCGCACGTACGCAACCTCATCCTTTACCTTAAGCTTGTTCATAACTATTTCACCGATCTCATTGGTGGTTATTTCGTTACGCAGAGAGTTCTGAAGCTCAGTCTCGATCTCAAGGGCTATGTCCTCGGCATTGACAGGACGCTTCTGGCATGCCTTGAGAAGACCCGAAAGAAGCTTGTTTTTATCGAAAAGCTCCTTGCTTCCGTCCTTCTTCACAACTATTATCTGAACCGTTTCAATTATTTCAAAGGTAGTGTATCTCTTTTGACACGCAAGACATTCACGGCGTCTGCGAATGCTGTTTCCTTCCTCAATATGTCTTGAATCTATAACCTTACTGTCCGTAAAGCCACAAACGGGGCACTTCATTTTTTACACCGCAAGCACAAGGCTTTCCTCTCAAAAATTTACAAAATACTTTCTTTATATTTTATCACAGATCCCCCAAAAAGTAAATAGCTTTTTTAAAATTTTCCTCCTATTCAGGACTGTCTGAAATCGCTTATGACATCATAAAGATGCGTAGGAGATACCCCTTCCTTGACACAAAGCTCAAACAGATCCTGCGCACTGCTCTGAGAGTCCCCCACGGTCTCCACAGCATAGTCCTCGCCAAGAATACATATTGCGTAAATGTTCATAGCAAAAAATCCTATTTTAAGCAGTGCATAGTGCGCAGCTCCGTCACTTTTTTCCTCGATCACCGAAACAGTAAGATTATCTCCAAGCAAAAATTTTTCGATTTTGGTTTTGTACATTTGAATCTTCTCCTTTTCTTTGGCAGTTTGATAGCCGCCTCAATTATACACTACGCAAGCAAGAGAAAAATAATTAAGATTTTTGAGGCATTTACGATGATTTAGGCAATATTTTGTGATATCTTTTGTCGCCCGGCACAATTTTTTTATTCTAAATGTCAAAAAATGAATAATTATACCTTTTTTGGAACGCTACACGGAATAAAAACAAAATTATGTCGGCATTTAAATGGAATTTTTTTACATTCCAAAATCTGTTTCTTGAAATAAAGCGATTTTTTTGATATAATATTTCCGTAGAATAGGTTTTTTGCAATTTTTTCGCAACGAAATATATTTCTCTGAAAAACGAATAAAAATTACCAAAAAAGGAGAAAAATATGCATATTTTTTCTATTTCAAAGCCCTCAAAGCTTCTTTTACATTATGGGCTCTTTGC
>JAZSJE010000155.1:0-2240 GCA_045534135.1 Eubacteriales bacterium | reverse complement strand
CCCCTCCAACCCAAAGGGTTGGAGCACTTTGCGCTGCGCTACACTGCAAATTACAGCTATACTTGGCGCAAAGTTAACAATAAAAAGTTAACAATAAATTATAAATTTACAAAATAATAAACACTTTTCTCCTGTTTTATGATATAATACTTTTAACGATCTATTCGGAGGATAACAATGAACAAATTCGAAAAAACAGAGATAAATAAGAAAAAAGCATCGCGTCTTTTTACGGTACTTATGCTGTGCTTCTGTTTTCTTCCTTTAATGATAAACTGTGTGGCACTAAAGCCCTTGCTGGTAAGTATAAGCTCGGATATCTTATACGAGAATTCCATTCTTCTGTACGTAATAGATTACCTGATGGCTTTTTTTGAGATCCTGGCTCTCGCAGTACCGTTCACTATCGTTATTTTCTCTGCGTTTCTGGGCTCAAGAAAGATCACCTTTGCTACAGTCATAATATTTGTGATATCCTTGCTTCTCCAGATACCGATGTCAGCTCTTATGAATATTCCTCTTTACGGAACGATCGGAAGCTTTAAATACATAGTGTTTACATCAATACCGATACTGACTTCTATACTTCTCTGCATTACTTCTCTGATCGTGCTGTATCTTATAGTGGCGAGCAAGCGTAAAAAATTCTTTACTCCCGTACGAAGCCTGAGAAAAATGAATATCAAAAATACGTATGATCCCCAGCTGCTCCCCGTAAAAAATATCTACAGCCGTTCAAATCCACTTCAGATATCCGCACTTGCGATGAGCATAATTATTGTGGCACCTAAGCTAATTCTACATCTCACGGATAATATTATATACGGTTTTTCCTCAGAGCTTGGCGGCATTATAGGTTTAATTATTTCTTATCTTACAGATATCGCATACGGCTTCCTGGCTTATATAATTTCCATGCTTATATTCAGCTTTGCTCATGATAAGCTGGTTGTAAAAAATACGGACGAGGCAGATACCCCGTCCGAAAAAAGCGATTTACTTGATTAAAAATTTAAGAAAGCAGCTTTTGCAAAAGCGCTATCTTATTTCCTGAATATTCGTATGCTCCTTTGAAATCTCCGATCTCCTTGCAGCAAACCTCAAGATCACAAAATACGAAATAAAGCATAGGCTCAGGAAAATCAAAGCTGTCGTCAAACAGCAGCCTGTGAAGCAGCTGATTTGCCTTGGAGAACTCACCCTGCTCCATAAGAATTCTTGCTTTTATATGCAACGCATACGAGCTTTCCTCGTTAAGCATATCTATTCTCTCGCTAAGAAATGCTATTTCGCTAATGGAAGTTTCCTCCGCCTCGCAAAACATTCCCGAATATACGCAAAATTCATTCCCTGTGAGCATTAATCTCCTGCTCTGCTCCTCGTACTCCGCATCGGAATATAAGGTAGGAGAGATCAAATGCATATAATCAAAATATGAGTCTATCTCACAGACTATTATATCTGTATTGTATATGGTTTGAGAAGAACATTCAAGTGCCTGCTCAAAAAGCTCCACCGCCGCGTGAAGATTGCCCTCGGAAAACTCCTCAGCGCCTACTCTCAGACAGCTTTCTGCCTCTATAAGCATAAGCTCATCATCGCGCCATTCCGAGTTTTTGCATATATCCATACAAAGACGGAAATTTTTATGAGCATACAGCTTTTTTATATTTTCTATCTCTTGGGACTTGAAATAAAGCTGCTCATCTTCCTCTCCCGCGAGAAGAAATCCGGGGGATACTCCAAGACGCTCGGCTATATATTTCACAGTGCCCATAGAAGGTAATGCCGCACCGTTTTCTATGCGGCTGAGCATATTTCGGGTTATTTCACTACCCGCAAGCTCTGCCTGAGTCATGAGCTTTGCGCTTCTTAACCTTTTTATTTTTTCCCCTATTTCCATAAAATTCACCACGCATTCAATCTTTTACATCATTATTCTAACACAAAGAGTTTTAAAAATCAAGAGGTCTATCCTCTTTTATTTTATTAATATTTATAGGAGTATTTATGACTATCAAGGGCTTACAAAAAACAACTCTCCTCGATTTTCCCGGCAAAGTGGCTTGCACTGTGTTTACAGCCGGCTGTAATTTTCGCTGTCCCTTTTGCCATAACGCGTCATTGGTAACTCGCCCAGGTGACGTTGATGAAATATCAGAGGAAAGCTTTTTTTCTTATATAAATAAAAGGAAAGGTATTCTCGACGGCGTATGCATAACGGGCGGTGAGCCTCTGCT
>JAZSJE010000086.1:0-8354 GCA_045534135.1 Eubacteriales bacterium | reverse complement strand
TATGGTAGATTCGTATAACGCAAAATGCGTAGACGTTGGAGACGCATTTACCGCGAAATTTAACGCAGTATACGCTCCTTACGCAGAGGCTGTTGCGGCTATCCACGATCACCTTAAAAAGTGCGTTGCTGATCTTTCTCTCCTTACAGAAGCAGAGCTTGCTATATACAACGATATGCAGCTTAAGCTTGACGCGCTTGAGTACACAGAGGTTTACGGTCGGATCCTTGACTTCAAGACCACAACACGCGATGACAAGTACGCGTTTATCGTTCAGAACCAGAAGTTTGATACTATCACCGGATACCTTAACGCATATGAGGTAACCGAAAACTACAGTGAATACGCACTCGCTAACTCACTTTTCGCTCAGGCGGCTGAGGATTTCATCAGCTTCTATGCTAAAACTGTAGAATTTATGTGCGGTGATGACGAAGCAATGAAGGCAGAGGCTGTTTCAGAGCTTAAAGCATTCATCGAGGAAAAAATGTTCTGCAAGGTTATGGCGGACCTCTTCAACGCAACCTTCGCTGCAGGCGAGGACGATGAAAAGATTGAGTATGACAAAGAAGAATATCTTCCCGACGAGGCAACCGGAACTCTTGCTGAGCTTTCCGAACTTATGAAGGCTTATATGGATTGTCAGATGAAGGCGCTTGGTGACGGTGAGGAATACACCGAGGTTGATTACAATACTTGTAAAGAAAGCAAGCGTGAAGTTCTGATTGAGCTCTTTACCTACCTTGAAGAAAATCCTCTTGACCCGACATCTCTTCTTGAGACTCTTATGGAGGATGTAAAAGACGCAAAGGCTTACCTTGAAGAGCTTACTCAGGTTCAGAAGGACATAGCGGCTGAAAAAGCTGCCGCATACGAATTTGAGCTTGATGCAGATGTGGTTACGTGGGACTTCGAGGACGGAAAGAAACCTTCTCTTGGAAAGAGTGACAACATTACATCAACCAACATTGCTACTCAGACTCTCGTTGACGGTACAGAAAATAAATATTGGGTTATTGAATCCGGCTTGGGCACTACTACAAACGCTTATTTTAACATGCCGATGATTAACACTGAGATAGGAACCGTATTTGAGTTTGACCTTATGATTCCTGTGGGAGCAACTCCGCTGTGGACTGACTTCCGTCCTGTAGGAAAGACGCCTAACGTAAGCGGTACGAAATATATGATGAACGATTTGAAGGACGGTAAACTTGATGGCCCAAGATTTGAGACCTTTGACCCCACTCATCCTGATGATGTTGAACTCAAGATATCCGAGGGAGAATGGACACATTTTATCGTTGTTCTTAATCCCGTAGATTTTAAAATAACTCTTTACGTTGATTACGTAGAGATAGGAAAAGCAGATCTTATACACGGAGGAAACATCGAATATCCGATTGTTCCCGCTAACCTTCGTATCTGCTTCGTGCAAAGTATGAACGCCACTATCGCTATTGATAACTTAAAGTATTACCCGGGTACGTCTTACAGACAGCTTGGCAGGTTCGATAATATGAGCGAAGGCGATAAGTTCAAGTATTACGTCGATTTCTTCAGAAATGAGGAATGCGAGCCTGTAAGCCGATATATTTCTTACAATAAGGCTGCTGATATGGTAGATACCTACAGAGGTCAGGAGGCTTATAAGGATTACGTTGAAGCATTTGATCTCTTCGATCAGGAGTCTATCTTCTCACCGGCCGAGAAGGCTAAAAGGCTTGCTAAGCTTGTTGAGATGATGGGTAACGCAGGCGCAGACAACTTAAATAGCAAGAATTATACTGAAGTTGTTGAGAAGATTGCTGAAATCGAAGCATATATGATTGATAACTTCTACTATCTTGACCAGGCGTCCTTTGAATATAACGACGTTAAGGCGAAGATTGTTAAGACGTATGCCGAGATTGAAAGAGTAAAGCAGATTCCTGAGATTGTTAACGCGCTTGAGCTCTTCACAAAGGCGTCTACCGTTGCAGGTATGACAAGACGCGCGGCTGAAGCTGTTGCCGTATACGAAAGGTTTAACTTAGCTGACGCTGATAACTATGGCAAGGTTTCTAATGATCCCTCTATCGTAGAATTTCTTGCAACCGTTGGCAAGGATATCACTCTTGATATGTTCTATAACGAGATAATCCCCGAGCGCATTGCCCAGCGTACAGCATACGATAACGCCGGTAAGATAGTAGCAGGCGTTAAGAGGCTCGAGGCTCTTGTCAAGAACGCTGACGGACTTAGCGAGAACGAATTTCTTGCGGCTCTTATAGCTGCCGCAACCGCAGAGGAAAACTCTGATTACGCAAACGCTTATATGAACGTTATCCGTAACACTATCAAGGCTGATAACTACGACAAGACCTACGAAGGACTTGACGAGGCAATCAAGATATTTAATTATCTCGATTCCTACTTCTATAAGTTCGTTGTTGAAGAGCAGCTTGGCGCAATTCAGAAGCAGCTTGATAAATATTCTCTTACAGCTTCTTATATTGATAAGCTTGGTATATGTACTTACGTTCGTAATTATATTGCCGAAAACAGCGTAGACGTTAAGGATCCTATTATCGCTCCTTGCTACGCAAAGCTTCTCTCATTTGAGGAAGAGCTTAAGTCTTACGAGGACGACTATAAGTTGATTCTCCAGTCTAACACAGCCGCATTCATAGCTCTTGTTGAGAGGATGAGCGCATTCGTAGAGTATAAGGATATTAAGCCTCTTTATGATGAAGCCCTTAATAACTACTACTACAATATGAATATTGACAGTGAGGCTGCAAAGGCTGCGGTGGCAACCTTTGAGGTTTATGATGCGATAGTTAAGGCTACAGAGGAAAACAGCGCGCTCTTCGTTGAAGCGGCTAAGAAGCTTTCCAAAGCAACTAAGACAAGCGCTATCTATAAGGCTCTTGTTGAGTGCGCGGCTTACGTTGACGGTGTTGACGCATCTATCGACGGCGTATCAGACGCTCTTGAGGTTTATAACGCAAAGCTTTCCGCATACAATGCCAGGATAAATCCCGTTAACGGTCAGATAGAAGACACCGCAAACGTTGTTTGCTCTGTCAGAACTATAAGCATTGACGCGACGGTTCTTGCAACAGTTAAAAAGATTATAAATAAGTAATAGATAAGGGAGGAAAATATATTATGAAGAAAAATCTTACTAAAAAAATAATTTCATCTCTTCTTATTCTAACCTTCCTTATTTCCGCATTCTCAGTATTCTCCTTCGCGGAGGATACTGAGGGCTCGGGCGATGTCGGAGCTAACGCGGATATGGATATTCTTTATAACAGAACGTTCGATGAGGGTTGGAATTATGATAACGGTCTTAAAGAAGATAACGGCGGTAACCGTTTCTCAATAGACTATGAAACTGACGTGCTTGGTAATTATAATTACTTTGTTCGCGCTGAGGCATTAGCTGATGCCGGCGGAAGAATTTACTACGCTTTTAATAACGGCGCTTATGCCGTAACCGATAACACGGTTGCGGGAACGGTTATCGAGCTTTCGGTAAAGGCTGACGACCTTGCTAATGTCGGACGTATCCTTCATATTAAGCATGGCAGCGCTAAGACAACTCTTGAGCTTCTTGCAATTGATGAAAACGGTCATCTTATAGTATTCCCAAAGTTAAGTGAACTTAAGACAGACCTCGGTGTTGTTGAAGACGATTGGATTAACGTAGCTTTCGCGTTTGACTGGTCCTCTACGGAAGTTCGTAAATGTACAGTTTATTACAGCTATGGTGCAGGCGCGGAATACGATAATAAGAAAACCTATAATTATGAACAGGATCCCAAGATTATCGGTATATCTGAGGTTGCTTTCGGTATTCCCCCTAAGGCCCAGCGACCTGTAGGAGATACTATAGGTATGAACGTATGCTTCGATAATATAAGGATTTATCAGGGTGTTAACATTCCGGTATCAATAGATCCCAATAACAAAGGTCTTTCGGTTAACACAAACGAGAAGAAGGTTATCGAGATACTCAAGAGCGTAAATGACAAGAGCACAACGCAGCTTCTTAATGAGTCTCTCGCAATGAAGCTCGGTGTTGACTACGCTCTCGTTCGTAACGAAAGAAAGGCTATCTACGACGGTACTTACGGCGCTCCCAAGATGGAAGACGGAAAAATAATGATACCGTTTGAGCTTCTTGTTGAGTACATAGGCTTCCCCTACTTCGTACATCCCGACGGAGTATCATACGATATCACAACCGGTATCACGGGCGCTACCTACATTACTCTCGACCGTAAGACAGCCGGTGTTGCGGGTGAGACGGTTGAGCTCTCCGTAGCTCCCAAACTTATTGATGGCAAATACGTCGCAATAGCGCTTGACGATATCGCGACAATATTCCCCGGCTGGCTTTCACTCTATGATGATATGGGTCTCATAATCATTTATCAGGATACGACACCCGATAATCTTGATGACAACGCTCCTATCGTAACAAGAGAAAACGACCTTGATGCAATGGTTGACATTATGAAGAGATTCGTATTCAACACGGTTGACGCGGGCAGCGCAAGAGATAGTTACCTTGCAACCGGCGAAAAGGTTTATAACGACGCAAAGACGTACACAAAGAATTTTAAGCATCCCTATCTTATGGCAAGCCAGACAACGTTTGATAATCTTGCGGCTGCTTACGCAGCACAGGACGGTGACGCAACTCTTAAGGGATACCTTCAGAAGGTTGTAGCCGAGGCTGATGCTATATACAATGATAAGGCAAATGTTGTTTCAGGCGCATACAGCGGAATTAAGGCTGATAAGCTTCCCGTTAACGTATACAAAGACGGTAATGATGCCGTTAAGGATACCGACGACGGTTATTCCGAGATTACAGGACGCATCGACAATATAGTTGATTACGCAAGTATTCTTCCCAAGCTCGCTCTCGCTTACCATATTACAGGTAATGTGAACTACGCTCTTCTTGCATACGACTGGTCCTTAGCTCTCGCAGGCTGGGAGCATTGGGGTCCCGCATACTTTGAGGACTTGGCAGAGGTTGCTTATGCGTTCGCGGTTTCTTACGACTGGCTTTACAACGCTTACGCTTCTAACGGTCGTGACGTTGATATTCTTGCAAAGGCAATATACGAGCTTGGCGTATACGACGCTTACAATGCTTCCTCGGGAGCAGTATGCGAGCATCCGAGCGCAAAGGGTGACAAGAGTAATTACACAGCTGAGAAGGACAGCACAAACGCTGTCGCAACGTCTTCTATGATAGTTGCTTCTCTCGCAATTTTTGACTACGTAGACGAAATAGACAGAGAAGACGCGTACGCGAAGACCGTATACGTTATCGGCAATAATATTAAGATGCTTATTGAAAACGGTCTTGATATCTACGCTCCCGACGGTTCTTATGTTGAGTCCGCAACAGGTTGGGAACGCGGAACTGCCAAGTTCGTTAATATGGTTGCTTCTCTTATTTCAGCTGTCGGCACAGACTACGGATTTATGGATGCATGGGGCATATATGAGTCCTGCTACTACGCAATTCATATTGAATCCTCCGACGGACTTATCTGGAACTATCACGACACTGTCGGTGACGGTGTTACAAGCGGTGACATTCCCGTAATTGACACCAGCGTGTTCAATTTCATCGGTATGTACAACGGAGACGCTAACCTTATCGCTGTTCGCAAGGAACAGATTGAAAAGGGTAAGAGCGTATCTATTTACGATCTTATATTCTATCCCTTCGACGTTGTAGCTGAGAAGGAAGAGCTTCCTCTTGACTACTATATGGAAGGTATTGACGCGTACGTTTCACGTTCCGATTGGAACGCGGGCGCTATGTATGCCGGCCTTATGGGCGGAGCTAACAACTGCGTTGGCGGTCAGGTTGACTCGGGTAACTTCATCTATCATAACAAGGGCATCGTTTGGTTTATGGACCTTGGCGGTGAAGAGGGAACCGTATTTGAGTATGATGTTGAGAGCACTAAGTATAAGTACTACCGTGCAGCGCCTCAGGGTCAGAACACAATTATAATTTCCGAAACCAAAGGAACAGCAGGTATACCTACCTACGGTCAGTATGATACCGGCGCAGGTGTTATTACCAAGACCTTTGAAAATGAGC
This sequence comes from Eubacteriales bacterium, assembly GCA_045534135.1. Classification (GTDB taxonomy): domain Bacteria; phylum Bacillota; class Clostridia; order Oscillospirales; family CAG-272; genus HGM12713. Next base: position 2,230 of record JAZSJE010000086.1, on the reverse strand, counting down.
ACGGCTCATATGCAATCCTTGATAATATCTCCGCATTCGGAAGTCAGGCAGTATCTGCAAGACGCGGTATGCTTGTTACAAACGACAGAAATACTGTTGTAATTCAGGATGAGATCACATTCACAAGAGTATCCGACTTCTATTGGATAGCTCATACAGCTCGGACTATCGAGCTTTCCGAGGATGGAAAAACGGCATACCTTTACGGTGCTGCTGGTAATGATGAGAGATATACTCTCCGCGCGACCCTTATTTCCGAATTTGACCTTTCCTTCCAGGTAAAGGATGCTAATGTTACGCTTCCTAACGACTCCGGTCTTGCGTTAAACGACTCCAACTATTCATCAAGTAACGGTGGAACAGGGGAATTCAGCCGTAACGGCATTAAGAGACTCGTTGTGTTTGGTGATGATATGATTATTGCTACAATGGCAGTCGTATTTGAAATTGTTGAGAATTCCGAATCTACCGCTCCTGTTGGTTATGAGTGGGCTAAGCTTAACAACTGGGAGCCTCTCTCCGCTGACAGCGGTAATACTGTCACATCCGTTCGTCCTGCTCCTAAGGCTTTGGATATCAAGACAGCAGCCGCTACTGTTGAGTCACTCATTAAGAAAGACGACGTATTCTCAGACGGACTTGAGTCTCTTTACAAGGAGCTTACTCTTATTGAGTACACCTATCAGAACATAGATAAAGACGATCTTGAGTTTGCTATCAAGAATGCATATCAGGATTATCTTGATGCTGCGGAAGAGTATGAAGATTACCTTGAGTACGCTAACGGCGTAGTTAAGACTGCGAACAATATTGTAAAAGCTCTTTCGGGTCTCGGTGAGTAAAAAAACAAATCCGGTAAAACGGAGACGAGCGCCTGCGTCAAAATGATGCAGGCGCTTTTAAAAATAATAAAGTTTACTAAAAAAGTAAGACTTGAAGTTTTTAAATCTGTGAATATAACTAAAATTCCGCATTGTGACAAAAAATTATCAAAAAACTATTGCAAATTAGTGTGATAAATTATATAATATAACTATCAAAATATATAAAAGGAGAATTTTTATGAAACGCGTTTATAATTTTTCGGCTGGCCCTTCCATGCTTCCGCTTCCGGTTCTTGAAAGAGCTGCGAGAGAGATGGTATCATATGGAGAGAGCGGAATGTCTGTTATGGAGATGAGCCACCGTTCTCCTGTATATGATGAAATAATTAAGGATGCCGAGCGTCTTCTCAGAGAGGTAATGAATATTCCCGATAACTACAAGGTTCTTTTCCTCCAGGGCGGCGCGTCTACTCAATTCTCGGCTGTTCCGCTTAATCTTATGAGCAAAAACAGAAAGGCTGATTACATAGTTTCCGGTCAGTTCTCGGGCAAGGCTTATAAAGAGGCTCAAAAGTACGGTGATATTACACTCGTCGCTACGAGCAAGGAGGATAATTTCACCTATATTCCCAAGGTTGAAAAGGCTGATTTCTCATCTGACGCAGATTACGTTCATATCTGCTTCAATAACACGATTTACGGAACAAAGTATCCCTATATTCCCGAAACGGGTGATATTCCTCTCGTTGCAGATATGTCCTCCTGCATCCTCAGTGAGCCGATTGACGTATCTAAGTTCGGTGTAATTTACGCAGGAGCGCAGAAGAATATGGCTCCCGCGGGACTTACCGTTGTAATCGTACGCGAGGACCTTATCGGAAAGGCTCTTCCCGAAATACCCACGATGCTTGACTATCATGTGATGGCGGAAAACGGATCAATGTACAACACTCCCCCCTGCTATTGCATTTATATCGCTAAGCTTGTTTACGAGTGGATACTCGGTCTCGGCGGTCTTTCAAAGATGAAGGAGATGAACGAGAAGAAGGCTAACCTTCTTTACGACTATCTCGACAGTCAAGACTACTACGCTGCTCCCGTTAAGAAGAATAGCCGTTCTATGATGAACGTAACCTTTGTAACAGGCGACGCCGACCTTGACAAGAAGTTTGCAAGCGAGGCTTCAAAGGCGGGGCTTAAAAACCTTAAAGGTCACCGCTCTGTCGGCGGTATGAGAGCTTCGATTTACAACGCTATGCCTTACGAGGGTGTAGAGAAGCTTGTTGAGTTTATGAAAGAATTCGCAAAGAATAATCCCAAGAAATAATTGTGAGGATATAGTTATGAATATTCAACTTCTTAATAAAATTGCCGCTGTCGGCACCGATAAGCTTGATAAGAGCTTG
>JAZSJE010000006.1:0-7636 GCA_045534135.1 Eubacteriales bacterium | reverse complement strand
CCTTTTAATAAATATTTCACATTTGCTTTTTTCTCCTACTTTTCTTGAAAGAAAAGTAGGCAAAAGAACTTCATACCGGGGGTGTTATTGGCTTAGTTGGAGCGCTGATAAAGGTAACGCACAAACCAATAAGTAAAGTTTAGGTCAAGGGCGAGAATCCCTTGCCGCCGACTCCCACGAACGAACTTCGTGATGCGTGAGAAGCTAAGTTGCAGTCGACGAAACTCTCATGCCTTCAAACAGCACAGTAGCGAGATTTAATACCGACATATACCGCGCAAGGATATAAAATAAACCCCGAAAAAATTTTTTCTACCGCCACCCTGACATTAGTATGACATTTGCAAAATTTTATGGTCAAAAATCACAAAAAAATTCAAGTGCCTGATGGTTTTTTCTATTGTGTAGCTTTTTCGACGAATTTTTCGATAAAAAATCGTATAAAATTCACTATTTACAAATCATGCGATTTGTTGTATAATACTTTTGCTGTCGGCGGCACCAACTCCACAGCGTCACGCACAACTGCATTCTTCGATACGGGGTATCAATCTTATGATATTAACAAGGTCGCAGAATCCACGGTTGTGCTTTTGTTTTAAAAAATTTTCAAAAAGCTCTTGACAAACGGATAGAGTTGTGGTAAAATAACGTGACAAAGAAGAAGAACTCTCCGTTCTCACCGTATCGCAAAGGGCGCATTACGGTCCAATACTCAAAGGCTCTCGCTGTCGGGGGCGTATTGTGTGCGGAGGTTTTCTTCGCGCAATTTTTTTTGCTTTTTTGCAAAAATGGAGGTGTATTTAGTATTAGCGCAAAAGACATGTTGGTCAACGAGGAGATCAAACTGAAAGAAGTACGAGTCATCGGAGAAGATGGTGAAGCAATTGGTATCATGAGCTCCGACGATGCACTCAAGCTCGCCTATGACAGAGGCTACGATCTGGTTCTTATGGCAGCGCAGGCGCAGCCGCCCGTATGCCGTATAATGGACTACGGAAAATATCGCTTTGAACGCGATAAAAAAGAGAAGGAAGTCAAAAAGAAGCAGACTATCGAGCTTAAGGAAATTCAGCTTTCCTGCAGAATTGATACGCACGACTTTGAAACAAAGGTAAGACACGCGCAGAAATTCCTTGAGAGTGGAAACAAGGTCAGGGTAGTTATGCGCTTTAAGGGACGCGAAATGAGCCATATGGCTATCGGTCAGGAGATCATGCAGAGATTTCAGGATTCCTGCTCCGAGGTCGGCAACGTAGACAAGGCACCTGTTCTTGACGGACGTCTGCTCTCTATGGTAATAGGTCCCGCAAAACAAAAATAAAACTGTTCATAATCAACGGAAGACCGTTATTTTATGATAGATGGGCGAAAGCCTTAATCTGACTAAAAACCGAATTAAAAAAAGGAGTATATTAAAAATGGGAAAGATCAAGACACATAAAGCATCCGCTAAGAGATTCTCTGTTACCGCTTCGGGTAAGGTAAAGATGGGACACTGCCATCACAGACATAACACAGGTCTTAAGACCGCGAAGAGAAAGAGACATCTTCGTTCCAGCGCAATCCTCAGCGAGTCTATGACCGCTAACATCAGAACACTTATCCAGAAATAATCAGAGAGTAACATAGGAGGAAATTAAAAATGGCAAGAATTAAGGGCGCTATGATGACGCGCAAGAGAAGAAATAAAGTACTCAAGGCTGCAAAGGGATACTGGGGCGCAAAGTCCAAGCACTTTAAGATGGCAAAGCAAGCCGTTCTCAAGAGCGGAAACTATGCTTTCGCAGGCAGAAAGATGAAGAAGAGAGACTTCCGTAAGCTTTGGATAGCTCGTATCTCCGCACAGGCAAAGGCTTGCGGCATGAACTACTCCACGTTTATGCACGGTCTTAAGAATGCAGGAATCGACCTGAACCGTAAGATGCTCTCTGAGCTCGCAGTATATGATAAGGAGGCTTTTGCGGCTCTCGCTGAGAAGGCAAAGGCAGCTCTTTAAGAAATATAAAACCCGCTTCATAGCGGGTTTTATTCTGTAAATGGACAAGAAAAATTGCCGAAAAAGGATTGGCGAGGGTTTATGTTAGAGCAAAAAGAGGTAATCACGTCGCGCCAGAATTCGACACTCAAGCGTATTTGCGCGCTTTCAGACAAGAAAGGGAGACGCGGTGATGGATCGTTCCGCTTTGACGGAATAAAGCTTTTTGGCGAGGCACTTGATAAGGGACTTGCCATCAGATACGTGCTTCTCTCAACCGACGCACAGAGTGCGGTAAAGGATGCCGTAAATACTGCCTTAAAGAACAAAAGAATATCGCTCGAGCATATCGTTGTGTGCACAAACGAGGTGTTTTTAAGGGTAAGCGAGGAGAAAGCTCCCGAGGGAATAATCACCGTGGCTGAATTTATGCCGAATAAGCATAGAGTACTATCGGCAGCGGAGGTAAAGTGCTATGATATTCCAAGGGGTGATAGGCTGCTTATAGCCGAATCGTTGCGCGATCCGGGAAACCTCGGAACTGTAATAAGAAGCTGCAACGCACTGGGAATAGACCGTCTTATAATATCTGACGACTGTGCAGATATATACAGTCCAAAGGTAATAAGAGCCGCTATGGGAGGGCTTTTCAGCCTTTGCATAGACATAGTTCCCACCGATGCTCTGTCTGATGCTATCCATTCGCTAAGAGAAAACGGCAGAGCAATATACGCAACAGCGCTTCATAAGGACGCGAAGCAGATAGGAGCGCTTGAGCTTAAGCGCGGGGATTGCTTCGTTATAGGAAATGAGGGGCACGGGCTTTCAGAGAAGGTCATAGCTGCCTGCGACGCGTGCGCACTCATTCCGATGACCGAGGGGAGCGAGTCGCTCAATGCCGCTGCGGCAGCAGCGATATGTATTTGGGAAACCGTTAAAAATTCGTGACCGAAAAGAAGGGGAGAGGTATGAAAAACGAGGATACGCTGTATTGGCTTTGGCTTTCGCAAAAATGCGGAGTTGCATCAAAGTATTTCAACATTCTTATGGAAAAGTATCAAAACCCCTTTGATATCTATCTTCTTGAGGAGGATGAAATAGCGCAGTTCAAGCGCTTGCCCGAGGCTGTTCGTGACAAGCTTTGTCAGAAGGATCTTGATTACTGCTATGAAATAATGAGGTTCTGCAAGCAGGAGAGGATAGATATAATAACCTATGGGGACAATAGATATCCCGCAAGGCTTAAGGACCTGATAGATCCGCCCGTGCTTCTGTACTGTAGAGGACATTTCCCTGATTTTAACTCCCGACTTTGCCTTGGCGTTGTCGGAACGAGAAAAATGAGTGAATACGGAAAGCAGAGCGCGTATAAAATAGCATACGAGCTTGGCGCGGCGGGAATACTTACGGTCAGTGGAATGGCACGCGGTATAGACGGTGTATCCGCGTGTGGAGCGCTTGAGGCAGGGGGACAAACAGTTGCCGTTCTCGGCAGCGGAGTCGACGTTGTATATCCAAAGGAGCACAAGGCACTGATGAACGCTATAATCCGTCACGGGGCGGTCATAAGCGAATATCCGCCCAAGGAACCGCCGCACGGATATAATTTTCCGAAGCGAAACCGCATAATCAGCGGACTTTGCCAGGGCTCGCTGGTGGTTGAGGCACCTTTTGGAAGCGGAGCCATGATCACCTCAAAGGACGCAATAGCGCAGGGCAGAGAGGTCTTTGCTATTCCCGGCAAGATAAGCGATACCAATGCTGAGGGTCCTAACGAGCTTATAAAGAACGGGGCATTTCCCGTGCTGTCGGCAAATGATATTTTAAAGCACTATGAATTTATTTGGGGCGATGATTACGACCTCAAGAGGCTTGAGAGGGCAAAGAAGCATATGACGCCTGCGGACGAGGCGCTGAGGAAATGCGAAATGTTTTACGCTATAGATATGAGCGATGAGGCAGAGCCTGTCCTTGAGCAAAGATCTCGCAGAACACGCAGAGCAAAGGATACGCAGGATACGGCTAAAGCTCCTTTACCTGCAACGGACGCAGAAAAAGAAAAGCAAAGTGAAGCTCCCGAGAGTGTTTCGCCTACAGTCGAGGGGCTTGATCCCATAACCAGAAGGATCTATGACAGTATACCGCTTGATAAGGCGATCAGCCCTGACGCTCTTATGGGTGACGGGCTTGGCGCGTCGGATATAATAACGGCGCTGACACTGCTGGAGATATACGGGCTCATAAGCTCGCTCCCCGGTGGACTTTATATAAGAAAATAAATTATTCTTGAAAGGATTTTAAATAGATGAGTAATCTTGTTATCGTGGAGTCACCCTCAAAGGCATCGACCATAAAGGGATATCTTGGCTCAAACTATAAGGTAATCGCATCCAAGGGACACGTAAGAGATCTTCCCAAGAGCAGTCTTGGTGTAGACATAGAAAACGACTTTGAGGCACATTATATCAACATAAGAGGAAAGGGAGATCTCATAAAGGAGATCAAGAAGGAAGCGAAGGCTGCGAATAAGATATTCCTCGCGACCGACCCTGACCGAGAGGGAGAGGCTATTTCCTGGCATCTGGCAAACGCGCTGGGCATTCCGATTGAGAATACGCTCAGAGTTTCATTCAACGAAATAACCAAGAGCGCGGTAAAGAGCGCTATAAAGCAGCCAAGACAGATAGATATGAACCTTGTCAACGCGCAGCAGGCGAGAAGAATTCTCGACAGAATAGTGGGATATAAGATATCCCCGTTCCTCTGGAAGAACGTTAAGAGCGGACTTTCCGCGGGACGTGTTCAGTCTGTCGCTACGAGAATAATCGTTGAGCGTGAGGAGGAGATAAGAAGCTTTATTCCTCAGGAATATTGGACTGTCGACGCAATGCTTCTCACAAAAGACGGTGCGGAGATCGCGGTAAGATTTTACGGTGATAAGAACGGAAAGGTCAAGCTTTGCTGTGAGGCTGACGCAAAGAAGGTCACCGATTCGGTAAGCAATTCCGATTTCTGTGTAAAATCTATAAAGAAGGCTAAAAAGAAGAAGCTTCCTACACCGCCCTTTACCACCTCAACTATGCAGCAGGAAGCGTCCAGAAAGCTCGGATTCCGTGTGCAGAAGATCATGAAGATAGCTCAGGAGCTTTACGAGGGTATTAACGTAGGCTCGGAGAATGGCGGAGTTCAGGGTCTTATTACCTACATGCGTACAGACTCGCTCAGAGTTTCCGCGGACGCGCAGAATGCGGCAAGAGAGTACATCGGTGAGAAGTACGGTGAAAAATACTATCCCAGCACTCCCAGAGTATACAAGACCAAGGCAGGCGCAGAGGACGCTCACGAGGCAATACGTCCCGCGAGAGTAGATATGGAGCCCGCAAAGATAAAGAAATATCTCAGCGCGGATCAGTTTAAGCTTTACAAGCTCATCTGGGAGAGATTTATAGCAAGCCAGATGGAATCTGCCGTTCTTTCTACAGTGACCGCAGACTTTGAGTCGGCGGGATATATCTTCAGGACCAGCGGATATACCATTAATTTCCAAGGATATATGGCTCTTTATGAGGAAAGCAAGGAGGAAAACAGACAGAATTCCGACGAGGTAAAGGAGCAGCAGGATATACGCCTGCCCGCAGTTAAGGAGGGAGAAAAGCTTGACGTAAGAAAGCTTGATCCCGCGAAGCACTTTACCGAGCCCCCCGCAAGATATACGGCAGCGTCGCTTATAGATTTTCTTGAGGAGATGGGAATAGGACGTCCGAGTACCTTCGCTACGATAATAACCACGATCACCGCCCGCAACTACGTAAAGGAGGAGGGACGCGCGCTTGTCCCCACGCCTATGGGCGAGATAACCAATAAGCTTATGAAGGAAAGCTTCCCCGACATTGTAAACTATAAGTTCACAGCACAAATGGAGACCGACCTTGACCGCATAGAAAAGGGCGACGAGGAGCTTAACAGAGTTCTCTCGCAGTTCTGGGGCGGATTTGAGAAGGAGCTTTTATCTGCTGAGGAAAAGATGAAGGATACAGAGCTTGAGGTACCCGTTGAGGAAACCGATATTATCTGCGAGAAGTGCGGAAGTAAGATGATAGTAAAGGAGGGACGCTTCGGCAAATTTGCCGCATGTCCCAACTATCCTCAGTGCCGAAACACCAAGCCCTTGACACCTGTCAAGAGCAACGACGAGGACGATGCTAAGGCTAAGGAAAAGAAGCCTGTGATTGCTGATTTCAAGTGTGAGAAGTGCGGCGCGGATATGGTTTTGCGCAGCGGAAGATTTGGAAGCTTCTTTGCGTGCAGCCGTTTCCCCGAGTGTGACTTTACAAAGCAGAAGACTAAGGATATCGGTGTGCCTTGCCCTAAATGCGGATCAAAGGTGATAATGAAGAACGGCAAGAACAGAACGGTATTTTACAGCTGTGAGAAATATCCCGAGTGCGATTTCTCGTCATGGGATATGCCTACAACGGAAAAATGCCCTGATTGCGGTGAGATCCTTTTCCGTAAAAAGGGTCAGTCACTTTACGTTTGTCACAACAAGTCGTGCGGATATAAGCGTACGATCGAGAAAGAGGACTGAAGAAGCTTTTTGAAAAAAGCTTGGCAAAAGCTTTGATACTTGGGTTTGTGCGTGACCCATGTCAGCGCTCAAACTAAGTCAATAACTCTCCTACGGTATGAAGCTCTTTTGCTTACTTTTCTTGTGAGAAAAGCAAGAGAAAAGAAACGCCGTTTTTATTAGGGCTCCGCCCTATGACTCGCAGTCGCTTTTTGAAAAAAGCTCCGCAAAAACTTCATTCCTTGGTCTGTGCATGCCCTACGTCAGCGCTCAAACCAAGTCAATAATAAATCCCCGGTATGAAGCTCTTTTGCTTACTTTTCTCACGAGAAAAGCAAGAGAAAAGAAACGCCGTTTTTATTAGGGCTCCGCAAAAACTTCATTCCTTGGTCTGTGCATGCCCTACGTCAGCGCTCAAACTAAGTCAATAATAATCCCCCAGTATGGAAGTTCTTTTGCCTACTTTTCTTTCAAGAAAAGTAGAAGAAAAAACAAAAAAGGATATCAATGAAAACTATAAACGTATACGGCGCGGGACTTGCGGGCTGCGAGGCGGCATGGCAGGCGGCAGAGCTTGGAGTAAAGGTTCGTCTTTTTGAGATGAAGCCCGAGAAGTACACCCCCGCGCATCATTCGCAAAATTTTGCGGAGCTTGTTTGCTCCAACTCCTTGCGTTCCGACGTTACCTCTAATGCGGTCGGTCTGCTTAAGGAGGAAATGAGAATATTAGGCTCTCTTATAATGGAGGCTGCCGAGGCTACCCGCGTTCCCGCGGGCTCCGCTCTGGCTGTTGACAGAGAGAAATTCTCGGGATATATAACCGAGAAGATAAAAAATCATCCAAACATAGAGATAGTCTATGCCGAGGCTGACAGCGTTCCCGATGGGGAGATCACGGTCATAGCGACAGGACCTCTTTCCTCGGAAAAAATGGCGAGCTATATTGAAAATGAGCTTGGCTTCGGTTCGCTTCATTTCTTTGATGCCGCAGCGCCTATCGTCGATGCTGACAGCATAAACACAGATGTTGCGTTCTTCGCTTCCAGATATGATAAGGGCGATGCCGATTACATCAACTGCCCGATGAACGA
>JAZSJE010000055.1:0-11514 GCA_045534135.1 Eubacteriales bacterium | reverse complement strand
TCTGCCAATTCCATCACACCGGCTAACACGAGTGTTATTATATCATACCGAGTCGCGAAAAGTCAATAGTTTTTTCAAAAAAGTGTAATTTTATTTTAGAAGTGTTAATTTGAAAAAAACTATTCCATTTGAGAGTGAAATGTGTTATAATATCTATAACTGCATTGAAACATTTATTCTCGGGAAAGGAGGGTACCAATGAAAAGATTTTTTTGCGCTCTGTTGATTTTTATAACTGTATTTTTGATTTACGCGCCCTCTCTTTCTGTATTTGCCGAAACAAAAACCGCTGAAAGATCACCTTCATTGGAGGATAGTGCCACGGACGAATTTAAGGACGCACTTTCCTTTTCCTGTTACTATGATGCCGAAAGCAAAAAGATATCTGTAACCGGAAGTATGCACTATGAATCTTTTGCCGAGCATAAAAACTCAAAGCTATTAATATATGCCGTACCGCCCGGAGCATCGGAATATGACGTAGCGAAAACAGCCGAGCCTTTAGCTGAGGCAGATGTGTCTATCCGATTTGATTTCACTTTTTCACTTAAGGAATTTCTTGATAGATATTCAAGATACGCGGTCTTTTTGCGCACAGCCGAGGGAGAGCTTGTTTTGGGAACAGAGGCGCAGTATCCGGAGGTCGAGTCCAAGGTGAAAAATGACAAGACAAAGTCTTATTTTAAAGGACTTTTGGGTTGTAGAAGTTCATACTATGCGGACGTTGACGCGGGTACGGTAATTCTCCCGGTATATCTTGATGAGCTGTTTACAGAAACCTCAGGAGGATACATATATCACTTTGATGACGGTAAATTCTTCTTTTCCATGGATTATATCGATCAGCTCGACGCTATGATAAGATCGGTTTTTATATCGGGAGGAAAGGTATATCTTCAATACCTGCTCAGAGAAAGTGAAAGCTTTGGCATACCTGCCATTGACGGAGCAGAGTATTATTTGCCCGATATATACAACCAGGACGTATTGCTGAAGATACATTCATTGACAGATTTTTTGGTTTCACGGTATACCGAGGGCAGCAACGGAAAAATTTCGGGAATAGTTATAGGAAAGCGCTGGGATTCCTATTTTGAAAACAATAATTGTGCACTCGATGAGCTTGAAACATATTCATATAAATGCGGAGATTACGCGATAGTAGTCGCTAATGCGGCAAGAAGCATTGATCCGGAGATAGAAATAATATTGCCCGTCAGCGCTGAAAATTTCCGTTCCGATGCTGAATTCAGAGGGGTTACGGGAAAGACTTTTTCTACTAAGGCTATCATAGACAGCCTGCTGTATTATTTTGATAACAGCCTTGAGGAAGGAATGGTTTTCTCGTTCCTTCTTGAGAGTGACGAGGTGCCGTTCGGCATATCGAACGAAAATATAGGTGAGGGAATTGATCTTGATTTCTCGGAATATCGATCCGAGATTTATGTGGGTAATCAAAATAAATTCGCAGAGTACCTGAAGACTACCACGCAGGAATATAAGAGCGGAGCAGAGAATTATATTTTTCAATGGTCACCGCCCGACGGCCTCAGCGGCAACGCGCTTTGCTGCGCTTATGCGTATTCATATTACGCCTTGAAGAATGACGAAAATATTTTTGCCTTTGTTTCTGATTTCTCAACGTCAGAAAATGACAGAATGGGTGACGTATATAAGGTGATCAAATACATAGATACAGTCGAAGGAGCAGAGGTCACCCAAAATCTTCTTGAATATTTTAAAAAGGACTCTTGGGACAGTATAGTGAATGGGGCGCTGGATAGCGCTGACAATCCGAAGGCTATATATACTGGAACGCCAATGCTTGCACTTCCTGAAAACGTTACGGGAAGCTTCAGATATTTTAACTTTTCAAAGGTATTTTCAGATGACGGATGGTACAGAGGAATAGGCTGTCAGAGTCTGAAAACCGCTTATGCTACTTCCGAGATAAAGGCACTGTCCGCTTCTCTCTCTCTTTCGGATAAAAGCAGAAGCGAAATAGTATATGCCTACGAAAATTATGAGAAGCTAACCTATACACCGTATATCAATTTTGAATTTCTTATAGAGGATTCTTCAGAGGACTCGCTGTATGAGATCTTGATCATTTTTGAAAATTCCTCATCAAGGCTTGAATCCTATTGCATTGTTCGCGGAAATGAAATAACTCAAATGGCACTGGATCTTGCTGAGGAGCGATTCGGTGGAAGCTTTGAGAATGTTGAAAATTTAAAAATTTCAGTTCGCTCGATCCACGGAGATGCCACAAACTGTACGTTATGGCTTCACGGAGTTGACGGATACAGCACGGAATACAGCTCAAAGGAGCTTCAATCTCTTATTGAGCACGAAAGAGAAATGATAAACAGCAGCGAGGCACAGGAGGATACCGATAGCTTGGCTGACACACTTATAGCTATGGCTGTTCTGTCCGCTACAGGACTTCTTGGAATAGGAGTATTTTTGGTTCTCAGAAGGGATAATCACCAAGGAAAGGACGACTAAAAAACGAGGGAGAAAGGAATGTCAGGTTTTGTACATTTGCATTTGCACAGTGAATACAGTCTGCTCGACGGAGCTTGTCGTATAAAGGACATTCCTGCCAGAGCTGCCGAGTGCGGGCATGACGCGGTCGCTATAACAGACCACGGAGTAATGTACGGTGCGATTGCTTTTTATAACGAATGCAAAAAGCAGGGAATAAAGCCCATAATCGGCTGTGAGGTTTACGTTGCGTCGGGATCAAGATTTGAGAAGAATATGACCAAAAATTCTTCCAAATACAACCACTTGGTTCTTTTGTGTGAGAACGAGATCGGATATAAAAATCTGATGTATATGGTTTCCAAGGGATTTACCGAGGGATTTTATTCAAAGCCGAGGGTGGATATGGAGCTGCTTCGCTCGCACTCCGAGGGGCTTATTGCGCTCTCTGCATGCCTTGCGGGCAAAATACCGTCTTTGCTGCTTCAAGGTGATTATGATTTGGCAAAGAAGAACGCGCTTGAGATGTCGCGGATTTTTGGGGAGAATAATTTCTTTATCGAGCTTCAGGATCACGGGCTTAACGATCAGCGTCAAATATTACCTGAGCTTGTCAGACTTGCAAGGGAATGCGATCTGCCGTTGGTTGCCACGAATGACTGTCATTATCTGCGCCGTGAGAATGCACAGACTCAAGCGCTTCTTATGTGCATACAGACTAATAGCTCTGTGCTTGACGGCCGTCCCGCTGGATTTGAGACCGATGAGTTTTACTATAAAACTACCGACGAGATGCGAATGCTTTTCGGCAGATATGAGGGTGCTATCGAAAACACTGTAAAAATTGCAGAAAGATGCAATCTTGAATTTAACTTCGATGGTTATAAGCTACCAAGGTATCCCACGCCGCACGGCATCAGTGCGGGAGAGCATCTCAGAAGGCTTACAAATGAAGGAATTCAGAAGCGTCTTGCCGATAAAACACTTGATTTTGACGGCAAGGAGCAGGTATATAAGGACAGAATAGCATACGAGCTTGGCGTAATAGACAGCATGGGTTACTCCGATTATTTTTTGATAGTTGCCGATTACGTTTCCTTTGCGCACAGAAATAAAATTCCCGTAGGACCCGGCAGAGGCTCGGGAGCGGGAAGCCTTGTTGCCTTTCTCGTTGGAATTACAGACATAGATCCTATAAAATTTGATCTGCTTTTTGAGAGATTTCTTAATCCCGAGAGAGTAAGTATGCCCGATATTGACGTTGACTTCTGTTACAACAGACGTGACGAGGTCATAAAATATATGTATGACAAATACGGTGAGGAACACGTTTCCCAGATAATAGCCTTCGGTACGCTTGGCGCAAAGGCGGCAGTGCGCGATGTAGGACGGGTAATGGGAATGTCCTATGCTGAGGTAGACGTGGTAGCCAAGGCTATCCCGAGAGATCCGTCTGTCACTCTTAAGGAAGCTCTCGAGAGCTCGGATATGAAGGAGCTTTACACTTCATCAGCTCAGGTCAAGCAGCTTATAGATACAGCTATTGAGCTTGAGGGAATGCCGCGAAACGTAACTGTACACGCGGCGGGACTGGTAGTCAGCGACAGACCTATAACCGATTACGTTCCGCTTGCCATCAGTAACGATGCTATAGTTACACAGTTTGACATGGATACCGTAGCGCAGCTTGGATTGCTCAAATTTGACTTTCTTGCGTTGCGTTATCTTACGATAATAGATGACGCGTGTAAGACCATACGGGAAAGGATCCCCGATTTTGATATAAAATCCATACCGCTTGACGACAGGGAAACCTACCGTTCTATCTCTGCGGGAAATACGTTGGGTATATTCCAGCTTGAATCGGGCGGTATGCGACAGATGCTGATAGAGCTTTCTCCCGAGCATTTTGAGGATATCATCGCGGCTATAGCGCTTTACAGACCGGGTCCTATGGATTCTATCCCAAAGTATATAGAATCCCGTCACAACATAGACAAGGTCAGCTACGCGCACCCGCTTCTTGAGCCAATACTCCGATCCACTTACGGCTGTATAGTATATCAGGAGCAGGTAATGAGTATCTTCCGCAGCATAGCGGGATATACCTATGGACACGCAGACGTCGTACGCCGTTCTATATCAAAGAAAAAGGGAGATACGCTTAAAGCGGAAAAGGATAATTTTATTGGCGGCGCTATCGCTAACGGAGTAGAGACGGAAGCTGCCGAAAAGCTCTTTGACGATATGGCATCCTTCGCGAATTATGCCTTTAATAAGAGCCATGCGGCGGCATATGCGCTTATATCATACCGCACGGCATATCTTAAAACGCACTATCCCTGTGAATATATGGCGGCGCTTATAACGTCCGTGCTTGGGAATATGACAAAGCTTGCCGAGTATATAGGGGAGTGCTCAAAATATAAAATAAAGGTTTTAGCCCCAGATATAAACGAGAGCAGGCTTTTGTTTCACCCACACGACGGAAATATAGTTTTCGGGCTTCTTGCGCTCAAAAACGTCGGAAGACAGTTTATAGAGAGCATTTTGAAGGAAAGGGACATCGGTGGAAGGTTCCGTGATTTTGAGGACTTTATTTCCAGAATGTCGCAGTACGACATAAACAGAAGAATGGTTGAATCCTTGATAAAGGTAGGCTCATTTGACAATTTCGGTATATATCGAAGTCAGCTTCTCGCTTCATATGAGAGCCTTATAGATACCGAGATGCAAAAAAACAGAAACAATCTCTCAGGTCAGCTTGACATGTTTTCCTCAGTGTCGCTGGCACGTGATATCTCACCGAAATTTGAGTATCCGAATTTGCCCGAGCGAAGCGCTAAGGAAAAGCTGAGAATGGAAAAAGAGGTTGCGGGTATGTGCTTTTCGGGAAATCTTCTCGACAGCTATTCAAAGCACACCGCTGAGATAGAGAGCATAAAGATATCAGACCTTTATGATGTTGAGGCGCTTACCGACAGACAAAGTGTTTGTATTGTAGGAATAGTTACCTCGCTTACTGTCAAGACCACTCGTAAAAATGAGAAAATGGCATTTTTCTCAGTGGAGGATAAGTACGGTGAGATCGAGTGCATAGCGTTTCCGGCGCAATTCTCGCGCAGCTCCTCGATCATAAAAGAGGATAATGCGATCTGCGTTGTGGGTAACGTATCTCTCAGGGAGGACGAAGGAGCTAAGGTGCTGAGCACAAGAATATTCGAGCTTATAGAAAACTCCGAGTATGATAAAAGAGAAACACACACGAAAGCTGACGTAGTATCTTCGGTGGCGCAGAGCTTGGATATCCCCGACCTCACAGTCATAAATAAGCTTTATCTCAGGGTTCCCGATATGAAATGTAAGCAATTTGAAAAAGCAAGAAACCTTGTTGACATTTTCGAGGGTAACGTTAAGGTTATTTTTTACGATTCATCAAATGCGAGCTATGCTAATTACAGTAACGGAGTAGAGCTTAGCCAATATCTATATGGCGAATTCGTTTCCTTGCTCGGTAAGGAAAACGTAGTGCCAAAATAAGAAAAGACCCGCATGTGCGGGTCTTTTCTTATTAAAAATTCATAGTAAGGTTTAATTTTCTACTTTTTGGGAAAAGTAATTACAAAAAGCTCGGGGAGAATATATGAAGATCATACTTTTAAGAGGATTAGTTATATTACTTATATTTATCACGTCGCTCAGCCTGATATTGGGAATTACCTTTGCCGTATATATTTCCGTAAATACCGAAAGAGAAATAGATGAAGGTCTGTTTGACGCGTTATCGGGCAATACTGCCTCTCAGATATATTATTACGAAAGCAACGAAAAAAGGCTGATTGACGAGGCTACGCTACTTGAAGGACAGGAGCTTTATGGCGGATACAGAAGTGATCCCGTAAAATATGAAGATATACCCAAGCAGCTTATCTATGCCTTTGTTAGTATAGAGGATAAACGTTTTTTCTCACATGAGGGTGTGGATTGGAGGCGCACGTTAGGTGCAGGGCTTAACTATTTTTTTAACTTCCGTGATGAATTCGGAGGCTCTACTATAACTCAGCAGCTTATAAAAAACGTTACCGAAAAGGACGATTATTCATTTGAGCGTAAGATTCAGGAAATATTCTGGGCACTTGATCTTGAAACCAAAATGAGCAAGGAGGAGATACTTGAAAATTATCTCAATATCATAAATCTTTCAAACGGATGCTACGGAGTCGGAGCGGCGAGTGAATATTATTTTTCAAAGTCACCAAAGGAACTAACGCTTGCCGAATGCGCCTGTATAGCCGCTATAACGAATAACCCCTCGATATATGATCCCTTGCGTAAGCCCGAAAATAATAAATCCCGCAGAGATCTTATTCTATCTCAGATGTATTCACAGGGGTATATAAGCGAAAGCGAATATAAAAGTGCGCTTGCCGAGGAAATAGAATTAAAGATAGACAAAAAAGGCTCCAACGGAGTAAATATGTGGTACGTGGATATGGTTATTAATGACGTTATATCCGATCTTGTTGCAAAGAAGGGCTATAGCAGAGCTATGGCGAGCATGCTTATTTACACGGGCGGTCTTAAGATATATACCGCAATGGATATCGACGTCCAAAAAACTATGGAGGAATATTACGAAAAAACGTCGAATTTTTATTCCGCAACCGAAGGAAAAACTCCACAGTCGTCTATGATAATAATAGATCCGTACAACGGAGATATTTTAGGAGTTGCGGGCGCAGTTGGTACAAAAACTGCTAACCGATTGCAAAATTTCGCTACTGAAACGGTACGTCCCGCGGGCTCTGTAATAAAGCCGCTTTCGGTTTACGCCCCCGCGCTTGAAAGCAAAATAATCAATTGGTCGACGGTTTACGATGATGTGCCTATAAATTTTGGAAATTACAATCTTGATGAAACAAAGGGAAAAATAGTCGAGCCGATAGCATGGCCTAAAAACGCAAACGGAGTGTACAGAGGGCTTACAAATATAAACTACGCTATCGAGCATTCTGTAAATACGGTTACGCTTAGAGTGCTTGAAGATCTTGGACTGGAAAATTCCTTTGATTTTCTGTCGGACAAATTGAATATAAGGGGCTTGATAGATAAGAAGATATTAGATGACGGTAGCGTTATAAGCGACTGCGATTACGCGGCTTTGGCACTTGGACAGTTCAATTACGGAGTATCACTGCGAGATATAACCGCTGCGTATTCAATTTTTCCCAACAGAGGAGTTTATAACAGCGCCAGAAGCTATTATAAGGTGTGCGATAGTGATGGAAATATCATTCTCGAGAACAAATATGAGGGCAAAGAGGTAATAAGCGAGGAAAATTCGATAATAATGACCATGATGCTGCAAAACGTTGTGAAAAACGGTACAGCAAACAAGGTCACACTTAAAGAAAGGATCGACTGTGCGGGTAAAACGGGAACTACCCAGAGCAATTATGACAGATGGTTCGTCGGTTACACTCCGTATTTTATAGGCGGAGTGTGGTACGGCTATGAATATCCATCAGCACTTCCCGGGTCATCGGGAGGAATTTGCGTAAAAATATGGGATGATATAATGACTAAGCTTCACAAGCAAATAAGCGAGAGGGAAAGCTTTAATAATTCGGACAGGATAATAACAGCGGAGTATTGTGCCGATTCTGGCAAGATAGCGACCGAGGCATGCAAAAAGGACCCGAGAGGTAGCAGAATAGAAGAAGGCTATTTTGTAAAGGGAACAGAGCCCGTAGAAAAATGCGACTGTCACGTTCTTGTAAAATATGACGCCGTCGAGGGTGGTGTTGCTACTGACGAGTGTCAACCCTACGAAGTAAAGTACGTTGGGCTTATCAAGGTTGAGAGAAGCTTTCCCATGCAGATATTCGTAAGTGACGCGCAATACGTTTACAGAGAGCTGCCCTCAAAAATCATGCCAGAAACAAGCCCTAAGCTTCCGTTTTTTAATAACGTTTTTAAGAAAAACGAGTATGGCGGTATAAGCTACGGGGAGCAGCAATATAACCGCTATTGCAGGGCGCACTTTGATTACTGGAAATGGAAAGAGGAAAACGCATCATAAAAAAAGCAGTCGCGTGTGCGACTGCTTTTGATCTTTTATTCTATTATTCCACCGCCTACGACTGTATTACCGTCATAAAGCACCACGGATTGTCCGGATGCTATAGCTCTTTGCGGAAGATCGAATTTTATTGAAAGGCGGTTACCCTCAAGCGCCGTCACGGTTGCGATCGCGGGCGCGTGTCTGTAACGGATCTTCGCTTCAAGACGCTTTGGGGTGTCAAATGAGATATCCTCGAGAATATTTACCGAGTGCGCGATGAGCTCCGTTTTGTAAAGCTCGGGATCGGAGCAGAGCGTTACCGTGTTATCAATAACGTTTTTCTTGCCGACGAACATAGGTACACCTAAGGCAATCCCAAGCCCCTTGCGCTGACCTATGGTATATCTCTCAAGCCCCTCGTGCTTACCGAGCACCTTTCCCTCGGTATCCACAAAGCTTCCGCCCTTAGATATAGGACCGTCATGCTTTTCTATAAATGAAACGTAATCACCGTCTGGAATGAAGCATATGTCCTGACTGTCCGATCTGCTTGCACTGCTAAAGCCGTGTGATGCGGCTATTTCTCTGATCTGCGGCTTGGTCATTTCTCCAAGCGGGAGGATTATACGGTCTAGCTTATCCCTGCTTATCCCCCAGAGAAAATAGGACTGATCCTTTGCGCTGTCAGCAGCCCTTTTAAGATGAAACAAGCCGTTACTGTCCTTTTCAATTCTTGCGTAGTGACCTGTTGCCAGCTTTTCAATTCCCATCTGATCGGCTATTTCGAAAAGCTTGCCAAATTTTAATTTTCTGTTGCATTCAACGCAAGGATTTGGTGTGTTTCCTTTTCTGTATTCAGCGATGAAGGGAGTAATTACGTCTTTTTTAAAGCTTTCGCCAAGGGCTACACTTACGTGAGGAAAGCCTAATACGTCGGCTATCTCCTTGGCATCAAGCGAGTTTTGGTCATATGGAACGCTGAAGCCTTCAGGTACCTTCTTATCTTCGGACCAAAGTTGCATGGTAATGCCTGTTATATCATAGCTATCTCTGAGTAAAAGCGCGGCAACAGTGCTGTCAACTCCGCCGCTCATTGCTATAAGCACTTTGTTTTTTGACATTTTTTATTCCTACCAATCTCTGCTTGTAAGCTGTCCGTCCTCGCGAAGCCCCTCAAAATCCCACTGGCGGAGTATTTCATAGACCGCAATAGCGACAGAATTCGAGAGATTGAGCGAGCGCAGCATATCTCTCATCGGAATTCTGACACAGTATTCTTTGTTCTCGTAGAGAAGATCCTCGGGAAGCCCCTTTGTTTCCTTGCCAAACATAATAAATACGTTGTCCGGGTATGGAGAAACCTCAGTATAGCTTCTTGGAGCCTTTGTCGTAAAATAAAATATATTTCCTTTTGCGCCCGGATGTTTACTGAGAAAATCCTCGTAGCTCTCGTAATATGTTATATCAAGCTTGTCCCAATAATCAAGACCTGCTCGCTTGAGCTTTTTGTCGTCGATAGTAAAGCCCATAGGCTTTATTATATGAAGCGCTGCTCCCGTTGCGGCACAGGTGCGTGCGATATTACCCGTATTCTGGGGTATTTCAGGCTCGTGCAAAACTATATTTATCCTTTTTGTGTTGCTCATAAAAGTCCTCTGTGTGATAGTTATAAGGATATTATATTACCTTTGAGATTTTTTTTCAATAGAAAAGTCAACGAAACAGAAAAGTTTACAAATTAGCTTAGCACAATCGGTATAAATGACTTGAAATTTTCTCAGAAATGAGTTATAATAATATGAATATTGTTTTTTGAGGAGAGCTTTATCTATGGGAATCGGAGAAAAATTGTTTGGAACTTATAGCCAACGTCAGCTTAAGAAGCTTGATAAGGTAGTTGATTATATAGAGGAGCTTGCGCCAAAGTATGCTGATATGAGCAACGAGGAGCTTGCCGATACTACGCGTGTTCTTAAGGAAAGACTTGCGGCGGGAGAAACTCTTGATGACATTCTGCCCGATGCTTTTGCCGCTATAAGAGAGGCTGACGACAGAGTGCTTGGTAAGCGTCCCTTCCGTGTTCAGCTTATAGGCGGAATAATTCTTCATCAGGGAAGAATAGCCGAGATGAAAAC
Source organism: Eubacteriales bacterium (assembly GCA_045534135.1). Classification (GTDB taxonomy): domain Bacteria; phylum Bacillota; class Clostridia; order Oscillospirales; family CAG-272; genus HGM12713. The sequence goes on along the minus strand of JAZSJE010000055.1, from coordinate 828 downwards.
AGGAGAAGGAAAAACTCTCGTGGCAACAATGCCCGCATATCTTAATGCGCTTTCGGGTAAGGGAGTTCACGTAGTTACCGTAAACGATTACCTCGCAAGACGTGACAGCGAGGAAATGGGCAGAGTATACGAATTTATGGGTCTTACCACAGGTCTTGTAGTTCACGGGCTGACTCCCGCAGAAAAGAAGGAGTCCTACAATTCAGATATTACCTACGGAACAAATAATGAATTCGGATTTGACTATCTTCGCGATAACATGGTCGTATACAAGAGCGATGTGGTACAGAGAGGTCATAATTTTGCGATAGTTGACGAGGTCGACTCTATTCTCGTTGACGAGGCAAGAACACCTCTTATCATATCGGGAGCGGGAGAAAAATCTACCGATATGTATGACAGAGCCGATGCGTTTGCACGTAAGCTTCGCAAGTTCGTTATAAAGGAAATGGATTCCAAAGAAAGCTATGATGATCTTGCCGCCGACTATATAGTTGATGAAAAGGCAAACAATGCCATCCTTACACCAAGCGGCGCGAAAAAGGCAGAGGAGTTCTTCGGTATTGAAAACCTTTCCGACCCCGAAAACGCGGAAATATCCCATCACATAAATCAGGCTATTAAGGCGCACGGAGTAATGAAGCTCGATGTCGACTACGTTGTAAACGAGCACGGAGTAATGATAGTTGATACCTTTACAGGAAGACTTATGCCGGGTAGACGTTATTCAAACGGCTTGCACCAGGCAATTGAGGCAAAGGAGGGTGTAAAGGTAGAAAAGGAAAACAAGACGCTTGCTACTATAACCTTCCAGAATTACTTCAGAAT
>JAZSJE010000233.1:0-5177 GCA_045534135.1 Eubacteriales bacterium | reverse complement strand
GTCCGCTAAGATTATCTCTATTTTATCACTAGTAACTGAGACGTCAGAAGTTCCGCCGTTAGCGTGGGTGGCCATATTTATCTCACCCTCGTACATAGCAACGGAAACCCGACGTATTACTTCGGAAGAAAATCCCATCTCGCGAAGCATCTTTTTTATTCTAACGGAAGCCTCACCCGCAGAAGTAAAATTTTCTCCGTCTATATCAAAATGAAATTTTACACTTTCAGTCATTTCTGACATTCACCTCCGTGGAGTCCCTCTGCATAAAGAATACCGCAAGCAACGTACATTCTCATATCAGAAGCAAGAACCACGATGCCCGCGTCGCGAGCGAGTGCGATAATCTCCTCGGTAGGCATTTTCCCGCGAACGAATACTATACATCTCATATCCATCATCATAGCTGTACGTATTACCTGAGGATTACAAAGTCCCGTAAGTAAAACCGCCTGATCCTTAACGTATGCAAGCACGTCGCTCATCATATCGCATCCGCAGGCGGAGTGAACCTCTCCCTCAAGATGTTCCTCGCCGCAAAGCACACGCGCATCAAGAAGCTCCTTTATTTTTTGAATCTTCATACTCATTTCCTACCTTAAATTACAGAGTGTCAGCAGTATTCAGACATACGTCCCAATATACCAAATTATATTATACAACATTATCTTTTAAATGTCCATAGTTTTGTTGAAATTTATCGAAGAAATTTGTGATTTTTCTAACAAAAAATTCATCGCGAGTGTATATTATTCAATTTTTTGGATTTTATTTTTTGTTTTTCCATTATTTGCCGTTATTTCGCGTCAAACCAATTCGCTCCAACGTTAGCTTCAACCGCCATATTGACCTTAAATTCCGCTACGGTTTCCATGCAGCTGACAAGTATCTCTTTTGCCCTTTCAACGCAGTCCTTATGCGCTTCTATCAAAAGCTCGTCATGCACTTGAAGTATCAGTCTTGCGTCAATTCCGCTTTCCTTAAGCTCATTTGCCGTGCGTATCATAGCTATCTTAATAATATCAGCCGCAGTACCCTGAATGGGGCTGTTCATTGCTACCCTCTCCCCGAAATGCTGAAGATTTTTATTAGAGGATTCAAGCTCGGGTATTCTTCTTCTGCGTCCAAAAATGGTAGTAACAAAGCCATCGTTTCGGGCATCCCGCTTTACATTTTCGAGATACGCGGAAATCTGTGGAAATCCCGCAAGATAGCTGTCTATATACTTTTTAGCCTGCGCTCTTGATATGCCAAGGTCCTCAGAAAGCGAATATTCGCCTATTCCGTAAAGAATACCGAAGTTTACTGCTTTTGCCCGTTTTCTAAGCTCGGGAGTAACGTTTTCGGGCGACACCTCGAAAACTCTGGCTGCGGTCATGGTGTGTATATCCTCTCCCGACAAAAAAGCGTTTATCATACTTTCATCATTGGAAATATGCGCAAGCACTCGAAGCTCTATTTGTGAATAGTCAGCATCTATGAGAAGATAGTCCTCGTTTTGGGGGATAAAATATTTTCTGAATTCTTTGCCGAGCTCAGTTCTCACGGGTATATTCTGTAGGTTGGGCTCAGACGAGGAAAGTCTGCCAGTAGCCGTTCCCGTTTGATTGAAAACACTGTGAACTCTACCATTAGCGTCAGCAGCCTTCGAAAGTGCGTCGGCATAGGTCGACTTCAGCTTTGTCACCTGTCTGTAATCGAGAATATCCTCTATTATCGGATGATACGGAATAAGCTTTTTGAGCACGTCAACGTCGGTCGAGTATCCCGTCTTGGTCTTTTTGGATTTAGGAAGATTCATCTTTTCAAAAAGCACCTCACCAAGCTGCTTTGGAGAGCCTATATTAAACTCCTCGCCTGCGTAAACGTATATTCTTTCCTTTAGCGCCTCCGCCATCTGTGACAGTGCTGCCCCATAGTCCCTGATGCCCTCAACGTCTATGCGGAAGCCTACGGATTCCATTTCCGCAAGGACCCTTGCAAGTGGCATTTCTATATCATAAAGGAGAGCAGCGTTTTCCCTCTCGTCAATTTTAGCACGCAAAAGCTCGGAAAGCTCAAACACAGCCATATCCTCTGTATATGCTTCGTTTAGGGTCTTTGCAAGGAACACAAGAGTAAGCTTTTCGAGTGTGAAATCTCCCATCGTAGAATCCAGAACGTAAGCCGCGAGCATGCTATCAAAGGAAATGATTGCTCCGTCCTTTAAAATACTCTTGTAAAATCTTTTTGAATCATGCACAGATACCTTGGATAAAGCGAATATCTCTCTTGCGGCATCCGCGTCGCAGATATACCTTTTTTCACCGTCAAAAAACGCGACCTTGCCGTCATCCCTCAGGGCAGCCGAAAGATTTTTTCCCTCAAATGATTTGACATCGTTTTTGTTGACAGTTACAGTTTCATCACACTTAACGCACTCAGCGTCAGCGGTATCGCCAGGCACATTCTCTGCTCCCTCAAGTCCGAATTTTTTTATGAGAGCAAGGAAATCAAGCTTTACAAAAAGATCATAAAGCTCCGCCTTTCTCATGCCGTCGTATACACAGTCATCAAGCGTGATACCAAGAGGAACGTCGCAGTTGATCCGTGCGAGCGTCTGAGAAAGATATGCGTTATCCCTTCCGTCGGTAAGCTTCTGCTTTGTGCCCGCAGAAAGCGAGGAACCGTCAAGCTTTTTATAGAGTCCGTCAAGCCCGCCAAACTCGGATATGAGCTTAAGAGCCGTCTTTTCGCCAATTCCCGCTACACCTGGAATATTGTCCGACGAGTCACCCATAAGAGCCTTCACGTCAACAAACTGCTCGGGCTGTATTCCATAGGTGTTGTTAAACTCCGCTCTGTCAAAATTAACTGTTTCTTTGGTCTTTGCAAGTAAGACCTTAGTTGTGTCACCTATAAGCTGCAGGGAGTCGCGGTCACCCGTAAGAATATATGACTCCACGCCCTCATTTGTTGCCATTTTAGCAAGTGTTCCGAGTATATCGTCTGCCTCAAAGCCCTCGAGAGATAACACCTTGCAGCCCATATCTGCCATACATTCCTTTGCATACGGAAGCTGCACAGCAAGCTCCTCGGGCATGCCCTTTCGGTTTGCCTTGTACAGATCGTACATCTTGTGTCTGAAGGTGGGTGCCTTAAGGTCAAAGGCAACCGCGCAGTAATCGGGAGAGATGTTCGATATATGGCGCTCGATTATGGTAGCCATCCCGTATACGGCGTTGGTATAAAGCCCGTCCTTATTGGTGAGCAATCTTATGCCGTAAAACGCTCTGTTAAGAATGCTGTTTCCGTCGATAACAAGTAATTTTTTCATATATTTTCCTCCCTTGCGGTGCGTCAAATGATCAAAATATTCCAATTATAATTATATCACTTTTTCACTTGCTTTGTCAAGTAAATCTCGTTTTTGAGAAAAGAAAAAAGAACTCCCTACGGAGTTCTTTTTTCTTTATTTTTGCATCTCGTGATTAAACCATACAAGACCAAGGCTGAATGCCTCGTAAAGTCCCTGCTTTGTTCCCTGTCTGAATATCTTGGACTGATCCTTAGGGTCGAGCACCTGAATGAGTATTTTGTCAGGAAGCTCCTTGTCACCGTCCTTTTTGTAGGACATTATCTCAAGGATAAGTATGCACTTTCCCTCCATATCGCCATAGCAAATGGTGTCGCCCTCTCTTACAAGAGGAAATCCCTTATATTCAAGATATTTACCGCTTACAATTTCTCTGATATCGTTTGCCATATCTATATTCTCCTTCCGTATCGTTCATATATCCTGTATATTATATCACGCAAAAGGATAAAAGTCAACAGGTGTTATTATTTTTGGCTATTTTTATTATACTTACGACGAGATGACATATGTCACAAAGCATTTGGATGAATACACGTATTGGGCATATAACAAAGAACAGGCTACATCTTTAAACCTAGTAAAAAGTAATATCAATGTTTCAGAGGGTTGGTCCGAAGAAAAAGCCGCATTTTTAGATGAAAATATTGTATTTGTAATTGAAGGCTTTGGAAATTATTATTTCACTTACGATCAGATGATTAGCGCCACAGAAAAAATGAACACTTACTCTTTTTGGGCATACAACAAAGCTCAAGCAATATCGCTAGAATATAAACCGGTATTCAATAAATAGAAAAGGAACAAGCCCCAGAGGGAGACCTCTTGGGCTTGTTTTCATTTTATAAACGCGTTCTTTCGGTAGCTCTCACCGAGGTCTGTGCTATTTTTCAGTGACAGCGTGAATATTGACTCAAGCTTCTCACCTACTTTAAACTGCTCGCTATCCTTGGGCGCGTCGGCGGGCTTTGTGACTACGTTTATCCTCTCGTCCTTTCTCGCTTTTGACAAAAGCTCCCTGCCCCTTTCGTTTGCTCCGAGAAGGCTGATATATTTTGGGCTATCTCTAAGCAGTTCTTTCTTTACGCCTGTCATTGAGAAAAGCATAGCCCGTCTGAGCTTTGCGTCAGTATATCTCTTGGTTCTCAGCATCTCAAAAAACTCATCTCCGTTTTTGGCGTTTTTAGCTGCTGAAATAATTCTGTTGGCTATCCCTCCCTCAGCTTCGGCAATGCTTTCAAGATCCTTTGCGTCAGCAAGTCGAAAATACATCATCATCGCTCTTGAAAGCTGCTCTGGGTCGCTTTGCTCTGCGTTTGCGAATACCTCTGTCGCCTCTCTAGGCATATATTCCTCAGTGTTCGTTCCCTCTCTCCATGCCTGTCTTATAGCGGTAGCCGACGGATTTTCCCCCGATATCAATTCTTTTTTGTTATAGTTAGCTCCATCCCTCTTTACTGTATAAAACTCTATATCAAGCTTTTGCTCTATTGCTGTTCTTATATATTCTATTCCCAAAAGATCGTTTGAGGAGAGCTTCTCTCCGACATACTGCTCCAGCAAGGAAAAATATGCCTTTGCCGCGCCCTCTCCCTGCGCTGTTCTTTGCTCAAACTGCTCCTTGAATTTTTCTTCCGCTGCTATATTTGCCGCCCTTTTAAGAAGCTCTATATCTCCACATTCCGAGCCGAATATAATGCTATCGCAAAAATGTGAAAGTATCTCCACTCCGCACGAGGAAAAATACTCCGCACTCGCCGCGCACCACGGATATGGCAATTCAAGCACAAGGTCTGCTCCGACAAGGACAGCAGCCTTAGCT